>JAZFVR010000343.1:0-3939 GCA_036447835.1 Alphaproteobacteria bacterium
CCTCAGCCGCCGATGCGGCGGTAGACGAAGGCGGGCGGCGGCGCGCCCGATTCGGCGACCGCGAGCGCGAAGATCTCCTCGTGCCTCGGCGACAGCGCGCAGGCGGGATCGGTGTTGGCGGCGTCGCCGGTGAGCGCGAAGGCCTGGCAGCGGCAGCCGCCCCAGTCGATCTCGCGGCGCTCGCAGCTCCGGCACGGCTCGGGCATCCAGGCGGTGCCGCGGAAACGCTCGAACGCCTCCGAGTTTTCCCAGATGTCCGCGAGGCCGCGCTCGAGGACGCTGTCGAAGGCGAGCCCGGTGACGCTCTCGGCGGCATGGCACGGCAGCACCTTGCCCAGCGGGTTGATGTTGATGAAGCGCCGCGCCCAGCCGCCCATGCACGCCTTGGGCCGGTGCGCGTAGTAGTCGGGCACCACGTAGTCGATGACGAGCACACCCTTGAGGCGCTCCGCGGCCCCTTTGGCGACGGCGGTGGCGGCGTCGAGCTGCGCCCGCGTCGGCATCAGCGCCGCCCGGTTCCTGAGCGCCCAGCCGTAGTACTGGACGTGTGCGACCTCGATGCGCCGGGCGCCGAGGTCGACGGCAATGGCGATCATGTCCTCGAGTCGTTCGAGGTTGTGGCGATGCACGACGGCGTTGACCGTGAGCTGCAGGCCCGCCTCGCGCACCAGCCGCCCGACCTCGAGCTTCTTCGCGTGGCCGCCGGCGAAGTTGCCGATGCGATCGCCGCCGGCGGCCTCGGCGTCCTGGAAGCTGAGCTGCACGTGATCGAGGCCGGCGGCGGCGAGCGCCGCGATGCGCGCCTTGTCGAGCAGCACGCCGGCGGTGATCAGGTTGCTGTAGAGGCCGAGGCCGGCGGCGTGGGCGACGAGCTCCTCGAGGTCCTTGCGCGCGGTCGGCTCGCCACCCGAGAAGTGGACCTGGAGCACGCCGAGCTCTGCCGCCTCGTCGAGCACGCGCCGCCACACCCCGGCGTCGAGCTCGGCGGTCGCACGCTCGAGTTCCAAGGGATTGTAGCAGTAGGGACACTGCAAGGGGCAGCGGTGGGTGAGCTCCGCCAGCATCGCCATGGGCGGGCCGGGCGCGCTCATGCCTCGACGAATCCCTTGTCGGCGAGGTCCTGGAGGAGCTCGGTCACGTCGCGGCCGACCTCCTCGGCGGGCGCGCCGAACTCGGCGGCGAGCGCGGCGACGATGGCGGCGACCGTGGCCTCGCCGTCGCAGCGCTTGACGATCTCCATGGCGATGTCGTCGGGCATCAGCACCCGCTCGGGCGCGAGGATGACCCAGCGCCCGCGCGCCTCGTCGAAGCGCAGCTTGACGTGGGGCGCGAGCCTCGGCGTCGAGGCGTCGTCGATGGTCACCCGCGCGCTCATCGCCTGTCCTCGGGCACGAAGGCGCCCGGCGGCACGTGGCCGGGCTCGACGTAGGCGTGATGGAGCGCATCGAGCAGCGCCCACAGCATGTCGGTCTTGAAGGTAAGCGCCGCCAGAACGCCCTGCTGCTGCTCGGGCGTCCGCGCCTCGCGCAGCACGTAGGCGAGGCCGAACGCGACGTCGCGCGGCGCCTCGTCGAGACGCTTGCGGAAGTAGGCGAGCGAGGCGTCGTCGGCGAAGTCGTAATGGGCAAGCAGCCCGGCGATCCGGTCGCGGTGGATCTGCGGCGCGAAGAGCTCGGTGAGCGAGGAGGCGACGGCTTCGACGAGCGGGCGCTCGGCGACGAAGCGCACGTAGGCCTCGACGGCGAACTTGGTCGCCGGCAGCGCGCCTTCGGTCGAGCGCACGTAGTCGCGGTCGAGCCCCACCGCTTCGGCGAGCACCAGCCAGCGCGCGATGCCGCCCTCGCCCGGCGCGTTCCCGTCGTGGTCGACGATGCGCGAGCGCCATTCGCGGCGCAGGTCCGAATCGGCCATGCGCGCCATCAGCGCCGCGTCCTTGCGGGGAATCGCATTCTGGTAGCAGAAGCGGTTGAGCACCCAGGCCTGGACCTGGCCCTTGTCGAGCTCGCCGCCGTGGAGCATGCGGTGGAACGGGTGCCGGTCGTGATAGCGCTCGGCGCCGATGGCGCGCAGCCGGCGCTCGAGTTCCTGCGCGCTCATCGGCGCGCTCACAGTCGTATCTCCATGCCGTCGTGGGCGACATCCCAGCCCGCCGCCTCGATCTCGGCGCGCTCGGGCGAATCGTCGAGCAGCGCCGGGTTGGTGTTGTTGACGTGGATGAAGACCTTGCGCGCGACGCCGAGGTCGCGAAAGGCGGCGATCGAGCCGTCGGCGCCCGACATGCTCATGTGCCCCATGCGCTTGCCCGTCTTGACGCCGACTCCGGCGGCGATCATCTCGTCGTCGCGCCACAGGGTGCCGTCGAAGAGGACCAGCGGCGCGCCCTCGAGCCGCGCGGCGAGCGCCGGCGTCATCGCCGCGCAGCCGGGAATGTAGAAGAAGCGCGCGCGTCCTTCGCGTGCCGTCACCTCGAGCGCGATGGTGTCCTCGTCGGTGGTGCCGAAGTTGTCGCCGGCCGAGGCGTCCTCGAGCCACAGCGCGACCTTGCCGGGGACGGCGAAGGCCTCGACGACGAGACCCGAGGCGGCGCCGTCGCGCGCGCGCAGCTCGACCGCCGCCCCGAGGACGAGTTCGACACGATCGACGAATTTTGGGTTGAGGACGTCGAAGATGCTGTTGCTTCTCAGCACCCCGTGGACCTTGCCGGTGGCGTAGACGACGAGCGGCTGGCTCTCGCGCAGGGAAAGCAGGCCGGCGACGTGGTCGACGTCGGCGTTGGTCAGCACGACGCCGGCGATGGGGCTGTCGCGCTTGTCGGAGCGCGGGTGAAGCTCGGGCGTGGCGTCGATCTGCTGGCGCAGGTCGGGCGAGGCGTTGAGCAGGAACCAGCGCGCGCCGTCGGCGCTCACCGCCAGCGACGACTGGGTGCGCGGCCGTGCCGCCGCGTCGCCCGCGCGCGCCCTGCGGCTGGTCTCGAGATTGCAGTTCCATTGCGGGAAACCGCCGCCGGCGGCCGCCCCGAGGACGACGATCCGAAGCACCCTGCCTCCCATGTCGCGAAGCGCCCGTACCGGCCCCGGGAGCCACGCCGACCGGTCCCCGCACTATGCCATAGCGGTCGCTGGTGGCAAGGCCGCGCCATGCCCGGCACACTAAAGGAAAGCGGCGGCCCCTCGGGGGGGCCACCGCTCCTTGCGTCCGGTGCCTTCGATCTTTGGAGCCGAGTCGGGCGACTACTCCTTGCCGCCACACTGCGTTCCGGGCTCTGGGCGCGCGCCGAGGCCGGCATGGTCCCGGCCCACGGCCAACGCGCGGTCGAGGTAGTCGTCGAGCGCGCAGGTCAGCACGTCCTGGATGCTGCGCCCGGTGCAGGCGGTGAAGATCTTGAGCCTGAGATGCCGCTCGGGATCGAGCCGCAGCGTCGTCGCGACGCGCTTCTTCGCCCTTGCTTTCCGGCGGGACGCGAACCAGCGCGCAGCGGCCTTGCCGCGCGCCAGGCTGCCTTCGGTCATCGCCGTCTTCACCGCGGCGAAGTCGATGGGGTCATTCGCGGGCACGTCCCGCCCCGGAAAAGGCATCGTCGATCCCCCCGACATGGCGTTCCTGATCCGCTCCATCACCGCCGCGGTGTCGGCTTTCCCCGCTGAGGCCGTGTCTTGCGGCAGCGGCACGGGCGAATCGCCCGTGATCTCGAACCCGGCGGCGGGGGCCTCGTGCTCCACCGGGTGCTCCACCGGCCACCCCCGATGCGCCGGATCGGCATTCACCGGATCGGCCGCCGAGAACACCGACGGCTTGGCGGCGCCCTTGCGGATGAGCAGCGAGCTGTCGAGTACGGCCGCTTTCTGCTTTTTCATCGCTCGTTCTCCCTAGACGATGGCCATGCGCCGCCCGAATCCGGTGCGCCGCTGGGGCATGTGCAGCACGGTGTGCGTGTCGGTC
>JAZFVR010000344.1:0-6605 GCA_036447835.1 Alphaproteobacteria bacterium
ATCAACGACCGCCCCTCGCCCGCCTGAACAACGTGCCTACCGGGCCACGAGCGACTTGGCAAGACTGCGCCGACGCGATACCTTGCTCGTGGGGGATGGGCACAATGGCGCATGCTGGTGCTCGTTATTCGCCGGGCGTCGCCGTTCACCGGCGGCGCCCGGTACTCGTTTGGGGGCCGGCATGCGGGGCTCTGCGCGGCCGGTCAACTTCTGCTGCAGGCGGCCGATCGGCCGGATCGAAGGTCCTTAGAGGTACAGGTGGGGCAAGAGCGGATCGACACCTCGCCCAAGGTCGCCGACGAGGTCAGGCGCACCACCTGCTACCAGTGCGCCTGCCGCTGCGGCATCAAGGTGCACCTGCGCGACGGCGCCATCCGCTACATCGAGGGCGACCGCGACCACCCGGTGAACCGGGGCGTGCTCTGCGCCAAGGGCTCGGCCGGGATCATGACGGCCTACTCGCCGGCGCGGCTGACCAAGCCGCTGAAGCGCGTCGGACCGCGCGGCGCCGGGGAGTTCGAGGAAATCGAGTGGGACGAGGCGCTCGGCATCGCCGTCGGCTGGCTCGCCGAGATACGTAAATCCGACCCGCGCCGCCTCGCCTTCTTTACCGGGCGCGACCAGAGCCAGGCGCTGACCGGCTGGTGGGCGACCCAGTTCGGCACCCCCAACTACGCCGCCCACGGCGGCTTCTGCTCGGTCAACATGGCGGCGGGCGGGCTCTACACCATCGGCGGCTCGTTCTGGGAGTTCGGCGAGCCCGACTGGGAGCGCACCCGCTACTTCATGATGTTCGGCTGTGCCGAGGACCACCATTCGAACCCCATCAAGATCGGCCTTTCCAGGCTCAAGGCGCGCGGCGCCAAGTTCGTCTCTGTCAACCCCATCAAGACCGGATACTCGGCGATCGCCGACGAATGGGTGGGCTTGCGCCCGGGCACCGATGGGCTGTTGGTGTTCGCGCTGATCCGCGAGCTGCTGCTCGCCGACAAGATCGACTTCGACTACCTCGTCCGCTACACCAACGCGCCGTGGCTGGTGATCCGCGATGCGGGCGCTGCTGACGACGGCCTCTTCGCCCGCGATGTGGACGGCAATCCGCTGTGCCGCGACGGCGAGAGCGGTGAGCTGACCAACGCGCTCGCCGCCGGCGTCACCCCCGCGCTCGTCGGTGAGGCCGATCTGGCGGACGGGCGCAAGGCGGTGCCCGTGTTCGAGCTCATGGCCAGGCGCTGCCTCGACGACGAGTACGCGCCCGAAGCGGTGGCGCCCAAGGTGGGGATCGCGCCGGCGACGATCCGCCGCATCGCCGCCGAGCTCGCGCACGCCGCCTTCGACGAGGAGGTGACGCTCGACGTTCCCTGGACCGACTGGGCCGGGCGCCGCCACGACAAGATGGTCGGCCGGCCGGTGAGCTTCCACGCCATGCGCGGCATCTCGGCGCATTCGAACGGCTTCCACACCTGCCGCGCGCTGCACGTGTTGCAGATGCTGCTGGGCAGCATCGACTGCCCGGGCGGCTTCCGCTACAAGCCGCCGTTTCCGCGCCCCATACCGCCGGCGCCGAGGCCCGCGGGAAAGCCGCACGACATCAAGCCGGGCATGCCGCTCGCCGGCGCGCCGCTCGGCTTCGTCACCGGACCCGAGGACCTGCTGCTCGCGGGTGACGGCGCGCCGATGCGCATCGACAAGGCGTTCTCGTGGGAGGCGCCGCTCGCCGCCCACGGCATCATGCACATGGTCGTCACCAACGCCTGGAAGGGCGATCCCTACCCCATCGACACGCTGTTCATGTTCATGTCCAACATGAGCTGGAACTCGACCATGAACACGGCCGGCGTCATGGAGATGTTGACCGACAGCGACGCATCGACGGGCCAATACCGCATCCCGCACATCATCTACGCCGACGCCTTTTACTCCGAGATGGTCGCTTACGCCGACCTGGTGCTGCCCGACACCACCTATCTCGAGCGCTACGACGCGATCTCGCTCCTCGACCGGCCGATCTCGGGCGCCGACGGCGCCGCCGATTCGATCCGCCAGCCGGTGATCGCGACCGACCGCGACGTGCGCCCGTTCCAGGACGTGCTACTCGACATCGGCGCGCGCCTCGGCCTGCCCGGCCTCGTCGACGACCACGGCAATCCCAGGTATCCGGGCGGCTACGCCGACTACATCGTCCACCACGAGCGCCGGCCGGGAATCGGCACGCTCGCCGGCTGGCGCGGCGAGGACGGCGACAGCCACGGCCGCGGCGCCCCCAACCCGAGGCAGATCGAGCGCTACGTCGAGAACGGCGGTTACTGGCACGAGCCCCTTCCCGAGCACATGCGCTTCTTCAAGCACGCCAACCGCGACTACCTCGAATACGCCGAGCACATGGGCTTCACGCCGAAGGCCGAGCCGGTGGTGTTCCAGATCTACAGCGAGGTGATGCAGAAGTTCCGCCTCGCCGCGCGCGGCCACGGGGCCGTACAGCCGCCCGACGAGCACCGCGCGCGCATCGACACCTATTTCGACCCGCTGCCGATGTGGTACCCGCCGTTCGAGGAGGCGGCGGTCAAAACCGACGACTATCCGCTGCATGCGCTCACCCAGCGGCCGATGGCGATGTACCACAGCTGGGGTTCGCACAACGCCTGGCAGCGGCAGATCCACGGCGATAACCACCTCTACATGAACCGCGCCGCCGCCGAGAAGCTGGGCCTCGCCGACGACGACTGGGTGTGGGTGATCAGCCACCACGGCCGCGTCAAGGGGCGGCTCAGGCTCATGGAGGGGGTCAACGCCGACACCGTGTGGACGTGGAACGCCATCGCCAAGCGGCGCGGCGCCTGGAACCTCGCGGCCGACGCCGAGGAAGGTACGCGCGCCTTCCTGCTCAACCACGTCATCTCCGAGCTGCTTCCCGAGCGCGAAGACGGCTACCGCTACGCGAACTCCGACCCGGTCACCGGCCAGGCGGCGTGGTACGACCTGCGCGTGCGAATCGAGAAGGCGCTGCCGGCCGAGGAAGGCATGAGTGCGCCGCAGTTCGATGTCCTCGACGCGCCGCCGGGTCTCGCCGAGCGGCCCCGCGTGCTGCGCTACGGCGCGGCGTTCCGCGACAAGGGCGGAGCCAAGGCGTGACCAGCCTGCCCGTGGACCGCGGCGCGAAGGCGCTGGGCCTCGTCATCGACCTCGACATCTGCGTCGGCTGTCACGCCTGCGCCGTTATCTGCAAGGAATGGAACGCCGGCGGCCACGCCGCGCCGCTCACCGACACCAACCCCTACGGCCGCGACGCCGACGGGGTGTGGTTCAACCGCGTGCATACCTTCGAGGCGGGCGCGGGCGCCGAGAGCCGCACCGTCCACTTCCCGCGCTCGTGCCTGCACTGCGAGGAACCCGCCTGCGTCACGGTCTGCCCCACTGGCGCCTCGTACAAGCGCGCGGAAGACGGCATCGTCCTCGTCGACGAGAGCCTGTGCATCGGCTGCAAGCTGTGCTCGTGGGCGTGCCCTTACGGGGCGCGCGAGTACGACGTCGATGCGGGCGTCATGAAGAAGTGCACGCTGTGCATCGACCGCATCTACAACGACAACCTCGACGAGGCCGATCGCGTGCCCGCCTGCGTCGCCACCTGCCCGGCGTCGGCGCGCCACTTCGGCGACCTGGGCGACCCGGACTCCGAGGTCTCGGCGATGGTGCGCGAGCGTGGCGGCTACGACCTCATGGCCGAGATGGGCTACCGGCCGACCAACAAATACCTGCCGCCGAGGCCGCGTCGCGACGGCGGCGGCGGCGCCGGCGACGGCGCGGCGGCGCTCGAGCCCCTCGGCACCCCGGAGGGCAAATTCCTCCAGTGGGTCGACCGCCTGTTCTCGCGCTAGTCGGGGCCATCGGCGCGTGCATCCGGCCTATTCGATCATCGTCTTCACCGTGGCGTCGGGGGCGGGCTACGGCGTGCTGTTCGCGCTGGCGCTCATCGCCGTGTTCGCAACCCCGCCCGGTGACATCTGGTTCGGCCTGTGCGGGTTCGGTCTCGCCCTGGCGCTGGTCAGCGTCGGGCTCGCTTCCTCGGCGCTCCACCTCGGCCATCCCGAGCGCGCGCTCAAGGCGTTCTCGCAGTGGCGCTCGAGCTGGCTGTCGCGCGAGGGCGTCGCGGCGGCGGCGAGCTATCCCGTCGCCGGGATTTTCGCGCTCGTCTGGCTGCTCGGCGGCTCGGGCGTGCTGCTCGTGGTTCCGGCGCTCGCCACCGCCGCCACGTGTATCGTCACCGTCGCCTGCACCGGCATGATCTACGCCAGCCTCAAGCCGGTGCGGCGCTGGCACAACGGCTGGGTGGTTCCCGGCTACCTCGCGCTCGCGCTGATGACCGGGGCACTGTGGCTGGGCGCGCTCGCGCATCTGTTCGGCGTGGCCCGCCCGGAGTTCGCCTGGTTCGGCGCGGCGGCGGTCGTCGTCGCCGGGCTGCTCAAGCTCGGCTACTGGCGGTTCATCGACCACGATACGGGCGGACCGACCGCCGAGAGCGCCACCGGCCTCGGCGCCCTCGGCGAAGTGCGCCTGCTCGACGCCCCGCACACGTCGGAGAATTACCTGCTCAAGGAGATGGGCTACAGCATCGCGCGCAAGTACGCACGCAGACTGAGGCGTGAAGCGCTGTGGTGGGGATTCCTGCTGCCCCTGCCGTCGGCCTTCGCCGCCGGCCTCCTCGCGCCCGCTTCGTTCGCCACCTTTTGCGCGCTGCTCGCGGCGGCGCTGGCGAGCGCCGGCGTCCTCGTCGAACGCTGGCTGTTCTTCGCCGAGGCCAGGCACAGCGTCACCCTCTACTACGGCGCCCGCACCGCATAAGCCCACCCCGCGCATGTTGCGCGCAAGTATGCGACCGTCGCGTGCGTAATGTCCAAGGGGCGTTCGCCGATAATCGAATAATCGCCGCGCGAGTATTGAAAATGAGCCGCGCGGTTTTTACTTGAGAATTTGTTGCAGTGGGCTCATAAGCACCCATGCGTCGTGCTTTGGTTCGCCCGCCTCGGTCCGTTCCCGCCTGATGCAAATCTATCTACCCATAGCCGAGATGTCGGCGAACATTCTCCTGTTGCTGGGGATGGGCGGCGCCGTCGGCTTCCTGTCGGGCGTATTCGGCGTCGGCGGCGGCTTCCTGATGACGCCGCTGTTGATCTTCATCGGCGTGCCGGCGGCGGTGGCGGTGGGAACCGAGGCGAACCAGATCGTCGCCGCCTCGGTGTCGGGCGTCATCGCCCACTGGCGGCGACAGAACGTCGATTTCAAGATGGGCGGCGTGCTGCTGGTGGGCGGCATCGCCGGTTCGAGCTTCGGCGTCTGGCTGTTCTCGATACTGCGCGGGCTCGGCCAGATCGAGCTGGTGATTTCGCTGTGCTATGTCGTCTTCCTCGGCATCATCGGCGCCCTGATGCTCGGCGAGAGCCTGCGCGCCATGCTGCGTCGCAGGGGAACCGCCCGCGCGCGGCACAAGCTGCACCAGCACTACTGGGTGCATGGGCTGCCGTTCAAGATGCGCTTCCGGCGCTCGAAGCTTTACATCAGCGCGCTGCTGCCGCTCGGCATCGGCTTCGTCGTCGGCATGCTGGCGGCGATCATGGGCGTCGGCGGCGGCTTCATCATGGTGCCGGCGATGATCTACCTTCTCGGCATGCCGACCTCGGTGGTGGTGGGGACGTCGCTGTTCCAGATCATCTTCGTCACCGCCAACGTGACCTTCCTGCAAGCGGTCAACAACTTCACCGTCGACGTGCTTCTCGCGCTCATCTTGCTCACCGGCGGCGTCATCGGCGCCCAGTTCGGCACCCGCGCCGGGGGCCGGCTGCGCGGGGAACAGCTGCGCGGCTTGCTCGCGGTGATCGTGCTCGCGGTTTGCGGCAAGGTCCTCTTCGACCTGATCAGCACGCCGGTGGACCCCTACACCCTCGGCGTCGTGGCGCGGAACTGATGCGCGGGCGCCTCGGCATGGCGATCGTGGCGGCGGCGCTGGCTGCGCTGCCGGCGCGGGGCGAACCGCTGGTCGCCGACCTCTCCGAGCACCTGATCGCCATCGACTCGGGTTTCACCGGGACCGAAGTGCTGCTCTACGGCGCCATCGAGGAGAAGGGCGACATGGTGATCGTCGTGCGCGGGCCCGAGGAGCGCGTCGTCGTCCGCCGCAAGGACCGCGTCGCCGGCGTGTGGATGAACCGCGACAGCATCGAGTTCGAGGGCGTACCCGCCTACTACGCCATCGCCACGAGCCGGCCGCTCGAGGAGATCGCCCAGCCGGCCTTCCTGGCGCTGCACCGCATCGGCCTCGACACCATCGACCTCACGCCGATCGGCGAGCGGCCGCCCGACGAGGTGGCGCCGTTCCGCAGCGCCATCATCCGCAACCGAGTGAAGGAGGGCCTATACCAGGCCGAGCCGGGCAAGGTAGGGTTCCTCGGCGACCGGCTGTTCCGTACCCGGCTGCAGTTTCCCGCCAACGTGCCGACGGGCACGTACCGCGCCGAGATCTTCCTGATCCGCGACGGCGAGATGGTCAGCGCCGAGATCACGCCGCTGTTCATCGACAAGACCGGCTTCCAGGCGGAAATCAGCTACTTCGC
>JAZFVR010000345.1:0-6148 GCA_036447835.1 Alphaproteobacteria bacterium
GGTGATCGCCAACACCGCGGGCTTCATCTACTACGTCTCGATCACCGGAATAACCGGCGCCGCCGGCGCGCGCGCCGAAGTGATCGGCGCCGCGGTCGAGCGCATCCGCCGCCACAGCGCGCTGCCGGTCGCGGTCGGCTTCGGCATCAAGACGCCGGGGCACGCCGCCGAGGTGGCCCGCGTCGCCGACGCCGCGGTGGTCGGCTCGGCGCTCGTCGATCGCGTCGCCGCCGGCCTCGACGGCGACGGCAAGGCCAAGGCCGGGCTCGTCGACGGCGTGCTCGGGCTCGTCGCCGAGCTCGCCGAGGGCGTGCGCTCGGCGCGCGCGTAAGCAGGAACCAACCGGAGGGCTCTCGGTGAACTGGCTCACCAACTTCGTCCGTCCGAAGATTCGCGCGCTGGTGCGCAAGCCGGACATCCCCGAGCACCTGTGGGAGAAGTGTCCGTCGTGCGAGCAGATGATCTTCCATCGCGACCTCGAGCCCAACAATTTCGTCTGCCAGCACTGCGACTTCCACATGCGCATCGACGGCACGACCCGGCTCAAGGGGTTGTTCGACGACGGCGAGTTCCAGCGCATCGAGCTGCCCAAGGCGCCGGTCGATCCGCTCAAGTTCCGCGACTCGAAGCGCTACATCGAACGCCTGAAAGAGGCCCAGAGCCGCACCGGCGAGAGCGACGCCGTCATCGTCGCCCACGGCACGATGGGCGGCATCGGCGTCGTCGCCGCCGCCTTCAGCTTCGACTTCATGGGCGGCTCCATGGGGGTCGCCGTCGGCGAGGCGGTGATCGCGGCGGCGCGGCTTGCGGTCCTGCAGGAGGCGCCGCTGATCATCTTCCCGGCGTCGGGCGGCGCGCGCATGCAGGAAGGGGTGCTCTCGCTGATGCAGATGGCGCGCACCACGATCGCCATCGACGAGGTCAAGGAGGCGGAGCTGCCGTATATCGTCGTGCTCACTAACCCGACGACGGGGGGCGTGACCGCTTCGTTCGCCATGCTCGGCGACATCACGCTCGCCGAGCCCCGTGCGGTCATCGGCTTCGCCGGTGCGCGGGTGATCCAGGAAACGATCCGCGAGCAGCTGCCCGAGGGCTTCCAGCGCTCCGAATACCTGCTCGAGCACGGCATGATCGACATGGTCGTTCACCGCCACGACCTGCGCGACCGGCTGATCCGCATTCTCGACATCCTGTGCAACCCGGGACCCGTGGCCGAGGTGGTCGAGCTGCCGCAACCCGGTCTCCAAATTCCGCCGCCGGCCGGCCACGGCGCCGAGGGCAAGGAAGCCGTCCCTGAAGAGTGACCTTCTGCTCGAGCGCCTGCTCGCGCTCCACCCCAAGCTCATCGACCTCTCGCTCGGCCGCATCGAGCGCCTGCTCGCCGCGCTCGACCACCCCGAGCGCCGTCTGCCTCCGGTGGTTCACGTCGCCGGCACCAACGGCAAGGGCTCGATGATCGCGTATATGCGCGCCGTGCTCGAGGCGGCGGGCCATCGCGTCCACGCCTACACCTCGCCGCATCTGGTGCGCTTTCACGAGCGTATCCGCCTTGCCGGGGAGGTGATCGACGAGGCTCACCTCGCGGCGCTGCTCGCCGAATGCGAGGCGGTGAACGCGGGCCGGCCGATCACCTTCTTCGAGGTGACCACGGCGGCCGCGTTCCTCGGTTTCGCGCGCGCGCCGGCCGACGTGCTGCTGCTCGAAAGCGGCCTCGGCGGGCGCCTCGACGCCACCAACGTGATCGCGCGGCCGGCGCTCACCGCGATCACCCCGGTGTCGGTCGACCACGTCCAGTATCTGGGCGAGGGGCTCGGCGTCATCGCCGGCGAGAAGGCGGGTATCCTCAAGCCCGGCGTGACCGCGGTGATCGGGCCTCAGGCGCAAGAGGCGGGCGCGGTCATCGCCGCGCGCGCCGCCGAGGTGGGAAGCCCGCTCGTGCGCCACGGCGTCGATTTCCGCGGCGAGGCGGCTGCGGGCGGCATGCGTTACATCGCGGCAAACACCGAGATGGCGCTGCCGCTCCCGGCGTTGCCCGGCGCCTACCAGATCGACAACGCGGCCACGGCGATCGCCTGTCTCGAGCGGCTCGACGGGCTCGCCGTCGGGCGCGATCACATCGCCCGGGGCCTGCGCGCGGTCGACTGGCCGGCGCGCCTGCAGCTCCTCGGCCGCGGGCGCCTCGCCGGGCGCCTGCCGGCGGGCTGGGAGCTGTGGCTCGATTCGGGCCACAACCCGAGCGCCGGCGCGGCCCTCGCGGGGTTCGCGCGGGGTTGGCGCGAGCGTCCGCTCCATCTCGTCGTCGGCATGCTCGGCAGCAAGGACTCGCAAGGCTTCCTGCGTCCCTTCGCCGATGTGGCGGCGGGCGTCGTCTGTGTCGCCATTCCGGGCGAGGCAGCGTCGCTGTCGGCCGACGAGATGGCCGCCGCGGCGCGCGCCGCCGGCCTCGCCGCCGACACCGCGAAGAGCGTTGCCGCGGCGCTCGACGGCATCGTCGCCGGCGCGCCCGCGCCGGGCCGCATCCTGGTCTGCGGCTCGCACTACCTCATCGGCGCCATCCTCGCCGACGATTAGGCCATCTCACAGCGCGCGCAAATACCAGTCGAATTCGGTGGGCGTGATGCGGGCGTTGAAGAGGCCGAACTCGTGGCGCTTGCAGGCCGCGTAGATGCGCAGGTATTCGGGGTCGAAATAGCCGGGCAGCACCTCGGCGCGCTCGAGCGTGCGGATCGCGTCGAGCCAGTTCGACGGCAGCGTCGGCGGGTGCTGTTCGTAGGCGTTGCCCGTGGTCGGCTGGCCCGGGTCGATCGCCTGGCTGAGCCCGTGGTGGATGCCGGCGAGCACCGCCGCGGTCGCCAGGTAGGGGTTGGCGTCGGCGCCGGCGGTGCGGTGCTCGATGCGCCGGTCCGCGCCGCGCGCCGCGGGCACGCGCAGCGCCACGGTGCGGTTGTCGAAGCCCCAGGTGGTGGCCAGCGGTGCGTAACTGCCCGGCTGCAGGCGGCGGAACGAGTTGGCGTTGGGGGCGAAGATCGCCATCGCCTCGCCCATGGTCGCCTTGAGGCCGCCGATCGCGTGCCAGAGATGCCTGTCGCCCTCGGGCCGCGCCTCGTCGAAGGCGTTGGCCCCGTCGCGGTCGGTCAGGCTGATGTGGACGTGGAGGCCGTTGGCCGAGCGATCGGCGAAGGGCTTGGCCATGAACGTCGCCTCGACGCCGTGCCCGCGCGCCACCCCCTTGATCGCGCGCTTGAGCAGCAGCGCGTGATCGCAAGCCGCCAGCGCGTCGGCCTGGTGCGCGAGGTTGATCTCGTATTGGCCGGGCGCGTACTCGGCGACGGCGATGCCGGCGGGGATGTTTTGCGCCGCGCAGGCCGCGGCGACGCCGTCGATGACCTCGGCGGCGTCCTCGATCTCGTCGATGCCGTAGACCTGGGTATCGGCGGGCCGCCGCCCGGTGAGCGGCGAGCGCGACGGCTGCGGCCGGCCGTCCTCGTCGCGCTCGCGGTCGAGCAGGTAGAACTCGAGCTCGAGCGCCACCACCGGGGCGAGGCCGAGCTCGGCGAAGCGCGCGACGACGCGCGCGAGCACATGGCGCGGGTCGAGAAAGAACGGGTGGCCGTCGTCGTTATACATGCTCGCCAGCACCTGGGCGGTCGGGCGCGGCGCCCACGGCACCGGCGCCAGCGTGCCGGCCACCGCCAGGCAGAAACGGTCGGGGTCGCCGTCGGGCATGCCGGTGCCGGTGGCGTCGACGTTGGTGCCGGTGACGTCGAGGGCGAAGGTCGAGCCGGGCATGGCGACGCCGCCCGCAAACAGCTTGTCCGCGGCATCGACGGCGAGGCGCTTGCCGCGCAGGATTCCGCACATGTCGCACAGCAGCATGTCGATCGCCGTGATCTCGGGATGGGCGGCGCGGAACGCGGCGAGCGTGTCATCGGCGCCGGGGGGGGCGGTGCCAGCGGGCGCGGGGCCGCAGGGAGCGAGACCAGACGGGGTCGTGCCGGCGGCGAAGAAGTCGTTGGCCTCGACGCGGCCGCCGCTCGCCCGGGTGATGCGGCGCAGGATCTCGGGCCGGGGCACGCGCTTGCCGGCGATGTAGCGGCTCATCGACGCCTCGGCCACGCCTACCATTTCGGCGAATTCGGAGACCGAAAGCCCCACGCTCTCGAGGTATTGCGCGAGTTTCATGATCATATTTGACCAATACGGCAAACTCTTGTCAACGAGTCATACCGTATTGGTATCTTTTACGGAGAAGCTGGGCCGGAACGCAAAAACCCCGCCGAAACGGCGGGGCTCGCGGCGTCGCGGTCGTGGCGGCGTCAGAGCACCGACTGGACCCACTCGTAGAGCTTGTTCTGGGCCAGCGCGCCGACCTTGGTGGCGGCGACCTGGCCGTCCTTGAACAGTATCAGCGTCGGGATGCCGCGCACGCCGTACTTCGACGGCGTCGCCGGATTCTCGTCGATGTTGAGCTTGGCGACCGCGACCTTGCCGTTCATGTCGGCGGCGAGGGCCTCGAGCGCCGGCGCGATCTGCTTGCACGGGCCGCACCACTCGGCCCAGAAGTCAACGAGCACCGGGTTGTCCGCCTTTAGAACGTCCTGTTCGAAGGTATCGTCGCTGACGTGGGATAGGCTCATTCAAGTGTCCTCTGTATTCGCGGTTCGGCGCTCCCGGGGCGGACGCATCCGCGGTTATGGTCCGAGGGAATCTAGGGTAGGGGCCGCGGAGCGTCAAGGCGCGCGCCCCGAAAGAGCCGCGTCGCTGAGTCGCATCAGGCGCGGCCCTTCGCTCCACAGGAGGGCGCAACGGATTGATTTGTCGGGATAAATCCTGGCGAGCACGGCGCGGTACGCGGCCATCTGGTCGAGGTAGGCGGCCGCCACCGCGGCCTCGTTTTCGGGCGCGGCGGCGTTCGACTTGTAGTCGATGATCGTGACCTCGTGCTCGCCCACGACGAGCCGGTCGATCTGCCCCGAGACCGTTCTCGCGCCGACGACGCCGACGAGCGGCACCTCGGCGCGGCTGCCGGGGCCGAAGAGCGGCGCGAAGTCCGGGTCGTCGAGCACGGCGCGCACCGCCGCGGCGATCTCGTTCCGGGCGTCTCCGTCGAGGCCGTGGCCGGGGTGCGCGAGGAAACGGCGGCAGGCGGCGTCGCGCGCCTCCGGCGCGACCTCGGGCAGGAGCTGCAGCAGCCGGTGGATCAGCCGGCCGCGGCGGAAGCGCGCTTCCTCCGAGGTTGCCGCGAGCGGTGACAGCGCCGCGGGCTCGCCCGCCGTGGGCCGCGACGGCGCCAGCGGGCGCGGCGGCGCCGGCTCGGGCGCCGGCGCGACCAGCGCGAACCCGGGCAGCGCCTCGGCCACGGCACCGGCGGCACGGGCCTCGGCGTCGCCCGCCGGCGCCCGCGTCTGGCGCCCGGCGATGCGCAGGCCGGTTCCGGTCCAGGCGCCGCGCATGGCTGCGGCGCGGTCGAAGGCGAAGGGTTCGGCGAGGCCGTCGAGGCCGGCCGCGACGAGCCGGTACCACGAGTCGTCGTCGACCGTCTGCCGGCGCCCCTGCCAGCCACAGACGTAGAGGCGGTCCTCGGCGCGGGTCATCGCCACGTAGAGCAGCCGCCGGTATTCCTTCATCTCGCGCTGGCGCGCCGAATCGCGCGCCTCGCGGCAGCGCGCCTCGTCGTATTCCTTGCGCACCGGCCACAGCAACGTCTCGTCGCCGTGGTCGCCCTCGTGCCACAGCAGGCGTGGGCCGTGCGGGCGCGGCGTTGAGGTTGTGTCGGGCAGAAAGACGATCGGCGCCTCGAGGCCCTTGGCGCCGTGCACGGTCATCACCCGCACCTCGTTGCGGCCGTGCTCGAGGTCGCGCTTGACCTCGACGTCGCCCGCCGCCAGCCAGTGGAGGAAGCCTTGCAGCGAAGGCGGCTCGCCGCGCTCGTAGTCGAGGGCGAGCGAGAGAAACTCGTCGATCGGGTCGTTCGCGTCGACGCCGAGGCGCGCCACCAGCTTGCGCCGGCCGCCGCGCGCCCCGAGAACGTCGGCGAAGAGCTCGTAGGGGGGCACGAAGTCGGCGCGGGCGAGAAGCCCGGAAAGCTCCGCGTGGGCGCGGGCGAAGACCGGGCGCTCGTCGCGCCGCCGCGCCAGCGTGCGCCACA
>JAZFVR010000346.1:0-4946 GCA_036447835.1 Alphaproteobacteria bacterium
TTGCCCGGGCTCGCGGTCCATGCCCCAGGCGACGCGCTCGACGGTGCCGAACAGGTTGACCAGCACCGGCATGTCGAAGGCCGAGCCGTCGTCGCGCCGGACGTTCTCGAACAGCACCGCCGGGCCCTCCTCGGCGAGCAGCCGGGTCTGGATCTCGGTCATCTCGAGCGCCGGCGAGACCGGCTCGATGACGCGCACGAGCCGGCCCTCGCGCTCGAGCCGGGCGATGAAGTCGCGCAAGCTCGCGTAGGGCATGGGCTAAGGACGCCGCAACAGCGGGCCGGCGTCAAGCGTTACCGGCGCGCCGGCCGCCGGTCCTCCCCCGGTGGTCGCGGCGGCGGCGAGGACTATATCTAATTGTGGAGGATGCGATGATGCGGTTCATTTCTTGCGCGGTCCTGGGCGTGGTTCTGGGCGCCGCTTTGGCGGCGCTCGCGGCCGGTGCGTTGCCCGCCGTCGCCGGCGACGCCGACGCCCGCGGCGATGTCGCCCTGGCGGCCGATTCGCTGCGCCACGGCGAGCGCATTCGCGTGGCCGGGGACGCATTGCATAGAGCACGGCGGGGCGCGCGGTTGACCGAACAGCGCTTGCGGGCCGCGGCGACGACGGCCCGGAGCGCGGCGGCCGCGGCGCGCGCGGCGCGGCGCACGGCCCGGCATCTCGACGCCACCATGGCGCGGGAGCGGCGCGAATCGGACGAGAACGTGAGCGAGGCGCGCACCCGTCTCGCCCGGATCGCGGCCGGGCGCGCCGATCGCAGGGCGCGGACACTCGCGGCGCAGGCCCAGCAGCTGCAAACGTTGTCGATGGTGGCGCGGCTCGACGCCCGCAACGCGGCGCGAAGCGCCGCGCGGGCGGCGCAGGCGGCGCGCGACGCCGAGCGCTGGCGGCGGATGGCGGCGGTGGCGCTGTTCACGCCCGAGCAGATAGCGGCCCTGGCCGCGATGGCGCGCGCCGAATCCGCCGAATCCGCCGAATCCGCCGAATCCCAGGAGCAGCGCGAGTAGACGCCGAAGGCGGTGCGCGGGCCTCTGCCTCAGGCCTTCTCGACCCTGAGCACGACGCCGTCGACGCTGGCGACGCGGATGCGCGTGCCCGCCGGCATGTCGTCACCCTCGACCTTCCACGTCGAATCGTCGACCTTGATCTTGCCCTGGTGGTTGACGATCGGGTCGTCGAGGGTAAGCAGGCGGCCGACATACTGCTCGCCGCGGCGGTTGAGCGCCGGCTGGTCGGTCCTCGTCGGGTAGCGCCGCTGATAGACGCGCCAGCCGACGATGGCGACGACCGAGACGACGGCGAAGACCAGCACCTGGGCCTGCCAGCCGATCTCGGGCAGCGCCAGCAAGACGACGCCCACCACCCCGGCGGCGACGCCGAGCCACAGGAAGATGGCCCCGGGCGCCAGCGCCTCGAGGATGACCAGGACGATGCCCAGCACCCACCAGTGCCAGAACTCGATGCGTTCGAATATCTCCATCACGAGCCGTCTTTGCCGAAGGCCTCGCGCGCGATCTCGGCGATGCCGGCGATCGAGCCGATCACGCTCGCCGCCTCGAGCGGCAGGAACAGGATCTTCTGGTTCTTCGACTCGGCGAACTTCCCCAGCGCATCGATGTAATTCTGGGCGACGAAGTAGTTGATCGCCTGCACGTTGCCGCCGGCGATCGCCTCGGAGACCACGGCGGTCGCCTTGGCCTCGGCCTCGGCCTCGCGTTCGCGCGCCTCGGCGTCGCGGAACGCCGCCTCGCGGCGGCCCTCGGCGGAGAGGATGGCGGCCTGCTTCTCGCCCTCGGCCTTGAGGATCTCGGCCTGGCGGAAGCCCTCGGCATCGAGAATGTTGGCGCGCTTGTCGCGCTCGGCCTTCATCTGCCGCCCCATGGCCTCGACCAGGTCGCGCGGCGGGGCGATGTCCTTGATCTCGATGCGCGTCACCTTGAGCCCCCACGGCGAGGTCGCGTCGTCGACCACGGAGAGCAGCTGGGCGTTGATCTTGTCGCGCTTTGACAACAGCTCGTCGAGATCCATCGAGCCCATCACCGTGCGGATGTTGGTCATGGTGAGGTTGAGGATGGCGTTCTCGAGACGGTTGACCTCGTAAGCGGCGCGGGCGGCGTCGAGCACCTGGTAGAAGACCACGCCGTCGACCGCGACCATGGCGTTGTCGCGGGTGATCACTTCCTGGGTGGGCACGTCGAGCACCGTCTCCATCATGTTCATCTTGGCGCCGATCCGGTCGACGACCGGCGTGATCAGGTGCAGCCCGGGGCGCAGCGTGCGCGTGTAGCGGCCGAAGCGCTCGACGGTGTACTCCATGCCTTGCGGCACGGTCTTGACGCCGGCGAAAACCAGCACCACGGCGAGCAGCAGTACCGCGACAACGAAGATCGAAAACCCGCTGATCATGACGCTTTCCACGAATTGATACCCCCTATGGCGGTGCGATGGCCACGAGCCGGCGCCGCGCGCGGCAGTCGGCGGGCGCGAATCTGCAAAGGAATTGCTGACATCGGGCACGGACGTCGGCCGGGACCGACGGGTCGGTGCTGTGCATCGCGGCCTAATGGACTCCATTGCCCGCGCCCCGTCAAGTGCGCCGATGGGGTACGCGGCTCCGGTGTCGGCATCGGCGATCCCGGGCGCCGGCCGCCGGGCGGTCACGGTACGTTAACCGACGGCGGTTAGCCTGACCGTGGTCGGCCGCGAAGCGTCGCGACCGAGGCCACGGGGGAAACGACGGCATGTTGCCGAGGCTCAAGTTCGGCGGCGGCGAACGGTCCGGGGACGCGATCACCATCCATCGCGCCGCGACGGCGCTGCGCGTCAGCGAGTTCGACGTCTTTTACCTCGCGCACCACGACTGGTTCGGCCGCGACGCCGAGCACAAGGAGATCGAGCAGGTATTCGTCGCCTACCTCTTCAAGAGCAGCGTGCCCCACTGGGTGCGCCATTTCTGCCGCCGGGCGGTGCAGGGCGACGTAGACGTCAAAGCCCTGGCGCCGGCCCCGCGCCGCGCCGCGCAAGGGCTGGGCGAGCAATTCGCCGCCTTCGCCGTCGCCGCGGCGCTGGCCGGCATGTTCCTCATGGCGGTGCTCGGCGGTCGTGGGGACGGATGCATCGACGGCGTCCCGACGCTCGACGCCGACGGCAACCTCGTCTACGCGGTTCCCGAGGACGCTGGCGTCCCGGCGTGCTAACCTCCCCGGCCTGGGCTTTCGACCGACGCCGGGCTGGATGACTGCACGAGACAACGACGACCCCCTCGTTCGCGCCAAGACCTACCCCTATTTCACGCCGCCGTACTCCTACCTGTTGGTCAACGGCGCAGCCTACGAGATTGTCGAGGCGGGGCGCGACCCGACGCGCGACGGGCGCTTGCGCGACGGCGGGCGGGTGGCGCCGGCGGCCACCGTGCTGCACGACCTCGGCGTGCGCGCCGCGCCGCCGCTCGACGAGCGTATCGCGGTGCTCGCCCACGGCTCGAACGCCGCACCCGAGACGCTGGCGCGCAAATACGCGCGCTTCGACGAAGACGTGGTGATCCCGGTGATCAAGGCGCGCCTCGCCCATTTCGACGTCGTCTATGCGACCCACTTCTCGGGCTACGGCTCGATCCCCTCGACGCTGGCGGCTTCTGGCGAGACGGTGGCCGAGATCGCCGTCAACTTCCTCACCCCCCACCAGCTCGCGCTCATGCACGAGTGCGAGCTTTCGGCGCTCAACTACGTCTACGGCCGGCTCGATGGCCTCGGCCTGACGCTCGAAGGCCTCGGCGCGCTCGACGCCGCGCACGTCTACGTCACCCGTCACGGGTATCTGGGGGTGACCGGCGCGCCGCTGGCGTTCGCCGCGATCGCCGCGCGCGCGCGCCGCTTCGCCCAGGCGACCAAGATCGAGGCGCTCGGCCTCGCCCGCGACCATCTCGCCCCGGGCCGCGACCTCGACGCCTTCATCCTCGAGAACGTGCGCGACGCGCGCCTTCGCCGCGCGCGCTCCGACGCGCTGCGCCGCCACGCGAGGCCGCTGGCGCTGCCCGGCTTCGAGGCCGTGGAGGCGCCGCTCAGCCGGTGATCTGCCCGGCGACGATCGCCGCGACGACGATCCAGCCCAGCCAGGCGTTCGACCCGAACTTGGCGAGGCAGTCGGCCGCGTCGTCGATGTCGACCTTCGCCGCCTGCCAGGCGAGCTGGGCGCCGGCCCCGGCGAGGCCCAGGTAGAACGGCCAGGCGAGGCCGGCAAGCGCGCCGGCGAGCGCCATCAGGGCGACGGCGATAGCGTAGAAGACGAACAGCCACGGCCGCGTCGCCGCGCCGAGCTTGCGCGCCGACGACCTGACGCCGATGAGCGCGTCGTCCTCCGTGTCCTGGTGCGCGTAGATGGTGTCGTAGCCGAGCGTCCAGGCGATGCCGGCGGCGTAGAGCGCGAGCGCCGGCGGGGCCAGCGCGCCGGTCGCCGCGGCCCAGCCCATGAGCGCCCCCCAGTTGAAGGTGAGGCCGAGCCACGCCTGCGGCCACCAGGTGATGCGCTTCATGAAGGGGTACGCCGCGACGAGGGCGAGCGAGGCGACGCCGAGCAGGATCGCCGCGAGATCGAGTTGCAGGAGGATGACGAGACCGACGAGGAGTTGCAGCGCGAGGAAGCCCCAGGCTCCGGCCAGGCTCACCGCGCCGCTCGGCAACGGTCGGTCGCGGGTGCGCGCGACGCGGGCGTCGAAGTCGCGGTCGACGATGTCGTTGAAGGTGCAGCCCGCGCCGCGCATGACCAGCGCGCCGACGCCGAACAGCACCACGAGCCGGGCGTCTGGCAGGCCGCCCTCTGCCGCGAGCGCGAGCGACCACCAGCACGGCCACAGCAGGAGCCAGGTGCCGATCGGCTTGTCGGCGCGGGCGAGCTTGAGGTAGGGGCGCACCCCGGGCGGCGGGTAGCGGTCGATCCAGTGGAGCGCC
>JAZFVR010000347.1:0-8612 GCA_036447835.1 Alphaproteobacteria bacterium
TGGCCGCGCGCGGCCGCGAGACGCTGCGCTTCGGGCCGATGAAGCCGGTCGGCCTCACCAACGCGCACGCCCCCCGGGAGAAACCCTACGCCGTGGTGCAGCTCAGGCAGGACAACGCGCTCGGCACGATCTACAACATGGTCGGCTTCCAGACCAAGCTCCGGCACGGCGAGCAGACGCGAATCTTCCGCGCGATCCCCGGCCTCGAGGAGGCGCGCTTCGCCCGCCTCGGCGGCCTGCACCGCAACACCTTCAGAAACGCGCCCCGTCTGCTCGACGGCGAGCTCAGGCTGAAGGCGCGGCCTCATATCCGCTTCGCCGGCCAGATCACCGGCGTCGAGGGCTACGTCGAGAGCGCCGCCATCGGCATCCTCGCCGGCCGTTTCGCGGCGGCCGAGCGCGCCGGGCGCCCCACCGCCCCGCCGCCGCCGACGACGGCGCTCGGCGCCCTGCTCGCGCACATCACCGGCGGCGCCGATGCGGCGACCTTCCAGCCCATGAACGTCAACTTCGGCCTGTTCCCGCCGCTCGACGCGAAGCTGCGCAAGAACGAGCGCAAGCCGGCCTACGCGCGCCGCGCTCTCGCCGACCTCGACGCCTGGCTCGGGACCGGCCGGGCGGCCGCCGAGTAGGCGCTCAGAAGCGCCCGAGCGCCGCGTTCGCCGCGGCGCGCAGCTTGCGCCCGACGCCGCCGGCGGCGACGCCGGCATCGAAGACGTCGAAGCGGGCGCGCCTGAGCCGGGCGAGATCGGCGCCGGCGAGGCTCGCCGGGAGGAGCGCCGGCAACGCCGCGCGAGGCACCTCGCGGCCGAGCGCCCGGGCGGCACGCAGATGGTCCGCGGCCACCGTGGCGACCGCGGCGACGACCCCGGCGAGCCCCTGCGGGCGCTTCAGGGCAAGCACATCGTCGCCGTCCACCCCCTCGGCCGCCATTACGTCGGCCGGTAGGTAGAGGCGTCGCGACCGGGCATGGAACGGCACCGCGCGCAACAGACCCGAGAGCGCCCAGGCGATGCCGACGTGGCGGCCCGCGGCGCGCGCCGCGTCGCCGGCGACCCCGAGCGCCGATAGCGCGAGGGCGACGAGCGCCGCCGAGGTGCCCTCGGCGTAGTCCTCGAGCGCGGCGAGGCTCTCCGGCGGCGCGTCGTCGAAGTCACGCTCGCGGGCATCGATGAGGCGATCGAAATCGTGCCGCGCGAGGGCACCGCCCGCCACCGCCCCGGCGAGCGCCGTGACGACTTGGTGGCGCGGCGGCGCACGCTCGTAGATGCCGGCAATGGCCTCGCGCCACCACTGCAGGCGGATTTGACCGAGCGCCGGCTCGCTCACGCTCTCGCGCGCCCGTGCGACCTCGGCGTTGAAGGCATAGAGCGCGAACAGCGCCTCGCGCCGCGCGGCGGGCGCGAACAGGGTGCAGTAATAGCGGTCGGGATCGAGCCGCCGCACCTGCTCCGCGCAGTAGGAAAGCGTCTGTCGTCGTGCCATCGAATGCGAGCCCCGACGCATAACCTAGCGCGCAACGGCAACGGCGCAACCGTCGCACCGGCGTTGATCTCACGGGAGTTGTCATATATTGGTGACACTTGTTAACAAATGTGTTTTGGAACCCGGGGAAGGGGGTATCCCATGAGCAAGATTCTCCAGTCGCTGAACAACACCGTGATCGCGGGCGTCGTCCTGGCGGTGATCCTGTTCATCATGTACTGGGCGCAAGGCTACAGCGGCGCCGACTTCGGGCCGTTCTTCTTCCGCTGGCTGCACGTCTTGAGCGGCGTCATGTGGATCGGAATTTTGTGGTACTTCAACTTCGTCCAGATCCCGTCGATGCCCAAGATCCCCGACGAGCAGAAGCCGGCGATCAGTAAGGTGATCGCGCCGGCGGCGCTGTTCTGGTTCCGCTGGGCGGCGATGGCGACGATCGTCACCGGCCTCATCCTCGCGTGGATGAACGACTACATCGTCGATGCCATCGCGCTCGGCATTACCGGCGGCGAGGCGGGTCACACCGTGATCGGCATTGGCATGTGGCTCGGCGCCATCATGTGGTTCAACGTCTGGTTCATCATCTGGCCGAACCAGAAGAAGGCGCTCGGCATCGTCGAGGTGTCGGCCGACGAGAAGGCCGCCGCGGCGCGCACCGCCATGCTGTTCTCGCGCACCAACACGCTGCTGTCGATTCCCATGCTTTTCGCCATGGTCTCGGCACAGACACTTTACCGCATCTCCTGATGCCGGCTTCGTAGGCCGGCGTATAACGGGACCAAGGGGCCGCGAGGCCCCTTTCCTTTTGCGCATTATCTGACCGCGACGATGAACAGGCGGCGGAAGGGCAACAGCGTGCGCCCGTCGCCGCGCCTGGGGTAGGCGCGCGAGATGCGCGCCGCATAGTCGGCGAGGAAGGCGGCGCGTTCGTCCCCCTCGAGCGCGTCGAGATAGGGCCTCAGCCCCGTCCCCCTGGTCCATTCGACGACCGGGTTCTCGCCTTCGAGCACGTGCACGTATTCGGCCTCCCAGATGTCGAGGCAGCCGACGTGGGCTGAGAGAATGTCGTAGTAGGCCTCGGGCGCGGCGACGGGCGCGAGGCGCGGCGCCGAGACAAGCCTGTCGCGCCACGGCCCCGCCGCGGCCGCCTCTTCCATGCAGCGGTGCGAGGGCGCATCGAAGTTACGCGGCATTTGCACCGCGAGCACGCCGCCGGGGCCGAGCATGGCGGCGAGCCTCGGAAACAGCGTCTCGTGATCGTCGAGCCACTGCAGCGAGGCGTTGGCGACGACGAGTTCGGCGGGCTGGGGCGCCCGCCACCGGGTGACGTCGGCCTCGACCCGGTCGGCGGCGAGATTCGATTCTCGCGCCTTGGCGAGCATCGCCGGAGAATTGTCGATGCCGACGACCTTGGCCGCGGGCCAGCGCACGGCGATCAACGCGGTCGCCTCGCCCGCGCCGCAGCCGAGGTCGTAGACGACCCGCGGCGCTTCGAGCGACACCCGGGCGAGGAGGGCGCGCGCCGGGCGTCAGCGCTCGTCGGCGAACCTTCCGTACTGGTCGGGATTCCAACTCATCTCCGAGCCGTGCTCAATCGACGGCGATCAGCGCCGCGGCGACGCGGCGGTTCTCGGCGAGCAGCACGTTGAAGGTGCGGCAGGCGGCGCCGGTATCCATGAAATCGGCGACGATTCCCGCGGCGCGCAGGCCTTCGCGCAGGCCGGGCGGCACCGGCATCTGGCGCGCGCCGCAGCCGACGACGAGGATCTCGACCGCCGGCGTCTCGGCCGTCACCTCGGCGAGGCTTTCGAGGGTGACGTCGGCGAAGCCCACCACCGGCCAGGCGACGGCGCGCTCGGCGAACACCAGCAGCGAGCCCTCGACGCGCTGCCCGCCGATCCTGAAGCCGCCGTCGCCGTAAGCCTCGATCGGCTTGCGGCCGGCGGGAAGCCCGGGCGTGACGTCGCTCATCGCGCCGGCGCCGCTCAGGGCCGGGCGGCCTCGGCGTCCTTCGCCCCGCTACCGCGGCGCGGCTGCCACCGCAACAGCACCGGCACGGCGATGAAGATCGACGAATAGGTGCCCACGACGACGCCCCAGATCATGGCGAAGGTGAAGCCGGCGATCACGTCGCCGCCGAAGAAGTAGAGCGCGAACAGCGCCAGCAGCGTGGTCAGCGAGGTCATCGTCGTGCGCGACAGGGTTTCGTTGAGGCTCAGGTCGAGCACCTCGGCCAGCGGCATGGTCTTGTACTTGCGCAGGTTCTCGCGCACGCGGTCGTAGACGACGACGGTGTCGTTGATCGAGTAGCCGACGATGGTGAGGATGGCGGCGATGCTCGCCAGGTTGAACTCGATGTGGGTGAGCGCGAACATGCCGATGGTCAGCAGCACGTCGTGCACCAGCGCCAGCACCGCGCCGATGCTGAACTGCCACTCGAAGCGGAACCAGATGTACACGAGCATGGCGATCACCGCGGCGACCACCGCGATGGCCCCCGCCTCGACCAGCTCGGCGCTCACCTTGGGGCCGACGAACTCGACCCGGCGATAGGTCATGTCGCCCGTGCCGAGGCCGGCGAGCGCCCCCTTGACCGCGTCGACCGCGAGGCGCTGCGCGTCCTCGCCGCCGGGCTGGCGGGCGACGCGGATGAGCACGTCGTCGGCGGCGCCGAACTCCTGCAGCGCCACCTCGCCGAGGCCGAGGGCGCCGAGGGCGCCGCGCATGCGCCCGAGGTCGGCGGTCCCCGGCGTCTGCACCTCGATCATGATGCCGCCGAGGAAGTCGATGCCGAGGTTGAGGCCGCGCACCAAGAACAGCCCCGCCGAGGCGAGAATGGCGGCGAGCGAGACAACGAAGGCGATGCGGCGCACGCCGATGAAGCCGAGCCGCGTCTTGTGCGGGATGAGTCGCAGGGGTCGCATCGCGCCCGCCCTCAGATCGGAAGCGCCTGCGGGCGGCGCCGCTTGAGCCACAGCACCACCATCAGCCGCGTCACCATGACCGCCGTGAACAGCGAGGTGCAGATGCCGATGGCGAGCGTCACGCCGAAGCCCTTGACCGGCCCCGAGCCGAGCCCGAACAGCAGTATCGCGGCGATGAAGGTGGTGACGTTCGAATCGATGATCGTGGTCAGCGCGCGCTGGTAGCCCGCGTCGACCGCCGAGAACGGCGTTCGCCCGTTGGCGACCTCCTCGCGGATACGTTCGAACACCAGCACGTTGGCGTCGACGGCCATGCCGATGGTGAGCACGATGCCGGCGATGCCGGGCAGCGTCAGCGTCGCCTGCAAGAGCGACAGCGCGCCGGCGATGATGACGATGTTGAACACCAGCGCGATGTTGGCGGCGAGCCCGAAGAGGCCGTAGCAGACGGCCATGAAGGCGAGGACGAAGACCAGGCCGAGCACCGCGGCGATCTTGCCGGCGCGGATCGAATCGGCGCCGAGGTCGGGGCCCACGGTGCGCTCCTCGAGGATGGTGAGCGGCGCCGGAAGCGCGCCCGCGCGCAGCAGCAGTGAGAGGTCGGTGGTCTCCTGCACCGTGAAGTTGCCCGAGATGATGCCGCGCCCGCCGGTGATCGGCTCGCGGATTACCGGCGCGCTGATCACCTTGTTGTCGAGGACGATGGCGAAGGGGCGGCCGACGTTCTGGGTCGTCACGTCGCCGAACTTGCGCGCGCCGACAGTGTCGAAGCGGAACGAGACCACCGGCTGGCCGGTCTGGAAGGTGGGCTGGGCGTCGACCAGGCTGTCGCCGCCCACCATTATCCGCTTGCGCACCACGTACTTCACCGGGTTGCCGGCGGCGTCGAGCTCGTCGTCGGACTCGATCAGCTCGGAGCCCGGCGGCAGGCGCCCGGCGAGCGCGTCGGAAACCGAGGTGTTGACGTCGACGAGGCGGAAGTGGAGCTTCGCGGTCTTGCCGAGCAGCGCCTTGATGCGGTCGGGATCGTCGATGCCGGGAAGCTGGACCAGGATGCGCTCGGAGCCCTGGCGCTGGATCGTCGGCTCGCGCGTGCCGGTCTCGTCGATGCGGCGGCGGACGATCTCAAGCGACTGGGTGATCGCCGCCTCGCGCATCTTATTGATCTCCGCCTCGCTGTACGCGAGGGTGATGCGGCCGTCTTCGGCGACGCTGGCGGTGATCTCGTTGTCGATGTCGGCGAGGAGCGCTCGCGCGGTCTCGACGTCGGCGGCGTTGCGGATGCGCACGCCGACGGCGTTGCCGCTGACGCCGAGCCCGGTGTAGCCGATCCGCGCCTTGCGCAGCGCCACGCGGGTTTCGTCGACGAGCGCGGTCAGGCGCTCCTTGACCACGGCGGCGGCCTCGACCTCGAGCAGCAGGTGCGAGCCGCCCTGGAGGTCGAGCCCGAGGCTGATCTGCTTGTGCGGCAGCCAGGTGGGGATCGATTCGGCCGTCTCGCGCGAGAGCAAATTGGGCCCGGCAAAGACCAGCCCCAGGGCGCAGACGCCGAGCACCAAGTACACCTTCCAAGGAGGAAAATGCAGCATGACGCGCTTAATCGGCCGTCAGCATCGCCCGCGCCCTAGCGGCGGGCGCCGCGTTTCTTGCCGGCCTTGCCGCCCGCCTCGTCGGCGGCGGCGGCGTCTTCCTTCACGGCCGGCGGCTCGCTGATGCGGACCACAAGCTCGGCCACCGTCCCCTGGCGGACGCGCACACGCACGTCGGGCGCGATCTCGACCATGAGTTCGTTGTCGCCCTCGATACGGACGATCTTGCCGACGATGCCGCCACCCGTGACGATGCGGTCGCCCCGCTTGAGACTGCCCAGCATTTCCTTGTGCTGCTTCGCCTTCTTCTGCTGGGGCCGGATCAGGAGGAAATAGAAGACGACGAATATGAGGACCAGCGGCATCAGCGTGATCAGCATGTCGCCACCGCCCGCGTCTCCCGCGGCCTGCGCGTAAGCGGGTGAAATCAGCATCAAATTCTCCTTCGGTGCCCTCGGGCTCGCGGGACTATACCGCCGGGCGGCGGTTTTGCAAGCCGCGCCCTTTGCCGGCCGCGCCGCGCCGGGCGGTGCGATCGAGGCGCATCCGTCCCGGCGACCGCGATCCTCATCAACGTGGGGACGGGTTTGAAACCCGCCCTCACAGGGCAATGCGAGGCCGGTTATGTGTCAGTTGCGCGACAGGTGCTTGATCGGGTCGACGGCGCGCGAGCCGCGGCGCAGCTCGAAGTGGGCCTGCGGCGTCGACACGCTGCCGGTGGCGCCGACGAGCGCAATGGTCTGGCCGCGGCGCACCATCTCGCCGCGCTCGACGAGCAGCGAATCGTTGTGCGCATAGGCGGTGGTCCAGCCGCCGGAATGGCGCACCAGCACGAGATTGCCGTAGCCCTGTAGCTCGTTGCCGGCGTAAGCGACGACGCCGTCCTCGGCGGCCCGCACCGCGGCGCCGCGCGGCGCCCTGATGTTGATGCCGTCGTTGTGCAAGCCGCCGGCCTTGACCCCGAAGCGCGACACCACCCTACCGTTGACCGGCCACAGGAAAGAGGTCTTGCTCCTGGGCGGCGGCTGGGGGATGGCCTTCGGCGACGACGGCAGCGCGGCGGCCGGGCGCTCGCGCGGCAACGGCGTCGCGATGACGCTGTCGCGCCGCGGGGCGGGAACCGCGGGCTTCGCGGTCGCCACGCTGACGCCTGAGTGACGCGCCTTGGCGACGGTGGGTACGCGCAGGTAACGGCCGACGATCAACTGGTAGGGTTCGGTGAGCCCGTTGGCGCGCACCAGAACGCTCATGTCGACGCCGTAGCGGCGTGAGATCGCGTACAGGGTCTCGCCACGCTCGATCAGATGAAGGCGCTCGCGCGGCATGCGCACGCGCTGGCCCACGCGCAGCATGTACGGCGGGTTCAGGCCGTTGGCCTCGATCAGCCCGCGTACGGTGACGTTGAAGCGCCGCGCGATGGCGAACACGGTATCGCCGCGCCTGGCGACGACGCTCCCCGGCAACGGCCCCACTCGCGCAGGCGCCGGCGCGGCGACCGTCTGCTTCGGCGGGACGGTCTCAGGGACCGGCGTGCGGGTAACCGCCTGCGACCTCGCCGGCGCCGGCAGGCTGATCGTGCCGCCGCCCGGCAGCTTGAACACCACCGAAGCCGGGCGTTGGGTGCAGCCGGCGAAAACGGAGGCAACGAACAGCACCATAACGAGCGCCCGCGCGCTCATGTCTCAGCCCTCGTCGTCATCGGCCACTCCGGGTACCAAGGGAACGAATCGCACACCCATCAAGTTTTCGGTCTCTTGCCCCTCTTCGGTGCGCCGCACACGCACGATCTCCTGGTCGAAGAAGTCGAACCCGAGCGGCAGCACCATCAAGCCCCCCACCGCCAGCTGTTCGAGCAGCAAGGGCGGCACGTCGGGCGCCGCCGCGGTAACGATGATGCGGTCGAAAGGCGCCTGCTCGGGCCAACCCTTGGACCCGTCGCCATAGCGGGTGACGACGTTGTTCAGGCCCAGCTCGGCGAAGCGCTTTTCGGCCTCACGCAACAGCGCACGCTGGCGCTCGACAGTATACAGGCGCCGGCACAACGGCGCCAGGACCGCCGCCTGATAGCCTGATCCGGTGCCGATCTCAAGTACTTTCATGCGCTCGCCGACCTCGAGCTTCTCGGTCATGAACGCCACGACGAGCGGCTGGCTGATCGTCTGGCCGTGGCCGATGGGGAGCGCGATGTTTTCATAGGCCTGGTCGGCGAAGCTCGCGGGCACGAATTTTTCGCGCGGTACGCGTTCTAATGCCGAAAGTACACGCGTACTCGTAATACCTTCGCGGCGAAGCTCCATTATCAGGCGAATTTTGCGCGATTCCTCCGTCATTTGAGGGCGTCGCGCAGGGCCGCGCTGGTCGGCTCGTGGGTCATGTCGAGCGACAGCGGCGTCACCGAGATGGCGCCGCCGTGGAGGGCGACGACGTCGCTGCCGGGAGCGTCCTCCCACTCGCTGTAGGCGCCCCCGATCCAGTAATAGGGCCGGCCGCGCGGGTCGAGCCGCTCGGTCAGCAAGTTGTTGAACCTGTGGCGCCCCTGACGGCTGACCGCGACGCCCTCGACGGCGTCGACGGCGACGTCGGGAAAATTAACGTTGATGAGCACGTCGGCCGGCCA
>JAZFVR010000348.1:0-2276 GCA_036447835.1 Alphaproteobacteria bacterium
CGAGTCGTAGCACTTGATCAGCACCGCCTCGTCGGCGGCCATGCGCGGGAAGTAGTACCAGCGGTGATCGGGGTTGTAGAGGCCGTGGTAGATCTCGCCGGTGCGGTCCTCGTAGACCAGATCGACGGTGACCAGATCCCCCGGCGCGATGCTCTGCGCGTCGACCAGCCCGAGCGGCGACGACAGCACCGGGCCGCGGATCGGCCGCCACACGTTGATCTCGGTGAAGCGTCGTTCGAGCGCCGCCTCGGCTTCGCTGGCCGGCAGGGTGTCGCGCACCTGCCGGGGGCCAGAGTGCTCGGTGTAGTCGTTGTGCGCCAGGCGCACCGGCGCGCGCTCGGCGCGGGCGCCCGGCGTGCCGCCGCCGTCGGCGCGCCGGGTGTGGTCGAAGACGACGACGCGCGCGGCGCCCGTCGCCTGCTTGATGAGGCGTTCGACCTCCGGGTAGTAGACCGCGCGCACCTCGGCGTCGTCGTAGAAGTCGGCGACCGCGGTCTCGTGGCGCGTCAGCACGAAGCCCTCGCGGTCGAGAGAAAGCCCGGGCGCGATCTTGCGGCCGTCGCGCATGGGCACGGTGAACGGCGCGTAGTTGCCCTCGCGCCAGGGCAGGGCGGTGCCCGGCGGCGGGTTGTGCGAGACGGGCTTGACGTCGAGGTCGGCGAGATAGACCACCGGCGCGTCGATATGATCGACGCGGGCATCGGTGTCGACGTGGGCGGCGGCGGTCATCGTCTGGTCCTCGCTCCTATGAGAATTGCTATCGCACCGAAAATCGCGTTCGACGTGCTACCCAAAAGATAAGGCCACTATTCCTCCCCTACAAACGACGATTGCTCAACCCACGCATTAGAAATTCTCATATATCTAATTACCGGGGCCAATTACGGGGACAGTATACTTAATTGGGTGACGGGGACGGTATACGTATCTCCGCACGAGTTTACTGGGACAGTATACCGAACCGGTCCGTGGCGCTGGCGCCGTCGCAGCCGAGATAAGTATACTGTCCCCTTAATTGCATCGGCGGCGGTTGAACCCGACCACACCGCTCCTTCCGCGCCCACCTCAATCCGGTCTTGATGGCGCATCAGGATTGCGGGACGCTAACGTGACGTGGGAGTGCCGCATCGAACTTCGCAGGGGAGGGACGGACCGTGGCCGCATCGGATACCAAGAGGCTCGTCGTGCGCAACGTCGGGCTGATGCTCTCGGGCGATCTCGCCAACCCGATCCTCGACGCCGACACGGTGGTCGCCGACGGCGGGCGCATCACGGCGGTCGGCCGCGAAAACGACGTCGATACCGCGAACGCCGACACCGTGGTCGACGCCAAGGGCACGACGCTCAGCCCCGGGCTCATCGACAGCCACGTGCATCCGGTGTTCGGCGACTGGACGCCGCGCCAGAACCAGCTCAACTGGATCGACAGCTTCTTGAACGGCGGCGTCACCACCATGGTCTCGGCGGGCGAGGTGCACCTGCCCGGCCGGCCCAAGGACATCGTCGGCTTGAAGGCGCTCGCGGTCACCGCCCAGCGCGCCTTCGCCAACTTCCGCCCCGGCGGGGTCAAGGTCCATGCCGGCGCGCCGGTGATCGAGCAGGGCATGGTCGAGGAAGACTTCAAGGAGCTCGCCGAGGCCGGGGTGACGCTGCTGGGCGAGGTCGGCCTCGGCAGCGTCAAGGCCGGCGACGAGGCCAAGCGCATGGTCGCCTGGGCGCGCAAATACGGTATCCAGTCGACCATCCACACCGGCGGGCCGTCGATCCCCGGCTCCGGCCTGATCGACCGCGACGTGGTGATGGAAGCCGACGCCGACGTCATCGGCCACATCAACGGCGGCCACACCGCGTTGCCGCTCGATCATATCCGCGACCTCTGCGCCGACACCACGCGCGCCATCGAGATCGTGCATAACGGCAACGAGAAGGCGGCGCTCCACGCGCTCCGCGTCGCCCGCGAGATCGGCCAGCTCGAGCGCGTCATCCTGGGCACCGATTCGCCCGCCGGCTCGGGCGTGCAGCCCTTGGGCATCCTGCGCGTGATCGCGCTCTTGAGCAGTCTCGGCGAGCTGCCGGCGGAACAGGCGTTCTGCCTCGCCACCGGAAACACGGCGAAGGTGCGCGGCCTTGACGCCGGCTTGATCGAGGTCGGGCGCGCGGCCGATTTCACCATCCTCGACCGCGCCCAGCACACCGCCGGCAAGACGATCCTCGAGAGCGTCGCGCTCGGCGACCTCCCCGGCGTCGGCATGGTCATCATCGACGGCGTCGTGCGC
>JAZFVR010000349.1:0-2251 GCA_036447835.1 Alphaproteobacteria bacterium
TGCCGACACAGACCCAGCCGGCGGCGGCGGGCGGGCTACGACGACGGCTTGTCTTCGTCGCCGGCCTCCTCCTTGGCCTCATCCGCGGCAGCCGGCGCCTCCTCGGCAGGCGCTTCTTCCGCAGGAGCCGCTTCTTCCGCAGGAGCCGCTTGCTTCGCCTCCTCGGCCTGAGCGGGCGCCTCCTCGGTCGGCGCCTCGGCGGCGGTCTCCTCCACAGGCGTTTCCTCGGCGGCGGCCCCTTCGGCGGGAGCCTCCTCGGCGGGAGCATCCTCGGCGGACGGCGCTTCGACAGCGGCCCCTTCGGCGGGAGGCACCTCGGCGGGAGCCTCCTCGGCGGGCGGCGCTTCGGCGGCGGGAGCCTCGGCGGCGGTCTCTTCCACAGGCGTTTCCTCGGCGGCGGGAGCCTCCTCGGCGGCGGGGGCCGCAGGCGGGGCGGCGGCGGCCGCCTTCCTGGCCTCCTCGGCGGCCTTCACGCGCTCCTGCGCCTTGGCCCCCGGCTTGCTCTTGATCGGCTGCTCGCGAATCGCCGGCTTCGGCGCAATGCCCGCCTCGCCCATGAAGCGCGCGACGCGGTCGGACGGCGTGGCGCCGTGGCCGAGCCAGTACTTGATGCGCTCCTCGTTGAGGACGATACGCTTCTCATCACCGCTATCGAGCAGCGGGTCGTAGGTGCCGAGGCGCTCGATGAAGCGGCCGTCGCGCGGGCTGCGCGAATCGGCGACGACGATGCGGTAGTGGGGGCGCTTCTTGGCGCCGCCTCGGGTCATGCGGATCCTAAGGGCCATCGGCGTTTCGTTCTCTCAGCTGGGTGGCAGACTTATCGTTCATTCGCGCGCGCGACGCAAGCCCGGGCGGCGGGGGGCGCTCAAAATCCCTGCGGCGGCACGCCGGGGAACCCATGGCGCATGAGGCCCTTCTTGCCGAGCTTGCCCACGCGTTTCATCATTCCGGTAATCTGCCTGTACTGCTTGAGGAGGCGGTTGACGTCCTGCACCGTGGTGCCCGAACCGGCGGCGATGCGGCGCTTGCGCGAGCCGTTGAGCAGGCGCGCGTTCTTGCGCTCGGCCCGGGTCATCGAGTCGATGATCGCCTGCTGGCGGGTCAGCACCTTCTCGTCGACGTTGGCGGCGGCGAGCTGCTTCTTGGCCTTGGCGACGCCGGGCAGCAGCGCCAGCATCCCTTCCATGCCGCCCATCTTGCGCAGCTGGCGCAGCTGCTGGGCGAGGTCGTCGAAGTCGAAACCGCCCTTCTGCACCTTGCGCGCCAGCCTCTCGGCCTCGTCGCGGTCGATGGTCTCGGCCGCCTTCTCGACGAGGCTGACCACATCGCCCATGCCGAGGATGCGCGAGGCGATGCGCTCGGGGTGGAAGGCCTCGAGCGCGTCGAGCTTCTCGCCGACGCCGATGAGCTTGACCGGGCGCCCGGTGACCGCGCGCATCGAGAGCGCTGCGCCGCCGCGGGCGTCGCCGTCGACGCGGGTGAGCACGATGCCGGTGACGCCGACGCGCTCGTTGAAGGCCTGGGCCAGGTTGACCGCGTCCTGGCCGGTGAGCGCGTCGGCGACGAGCAGAACCTCGGCCGGCCCGGTCGCGTCGCGCAATTGCGCCGCCTCGGCCATCATCTCGTCGTCGATATGGAGCCGCCCGGCGGTATCGAGGAGCACCACGTCGTAGCCCTCGAGGCGGCCGGTCTCCATGGCGCGGCGCGCGATGTCGAGCGCGCCCTCGCCCTCGACGATGGGCAGCGTGGCGACGCCCGCCTGCTCGCCCAAGACCGCGAGCTGGGCCTGCGCCGCCGGCCGGCGAACGTCGAGCGACGCCATCAGCACCTTCTTCTTCTCGGCCGTGGCGAGGCGCAAACCGAGCTTGGCGGTGGTCGTCGTCTTGCCCGAGCCCTGCAGGCCGACCATGAGCACCGCTACCGGCGGCGGCGCCGCGAGGTCGAGGCCGGCGGAGTCCGGGCCGAGCATGGCGGTGAGCTCGTCGTTGACGATCTTGACCACCATCTGGGCCGGCGTGACGCTCTTGAGCACTTCCGAGCCCGCCGCGCGCTCCTTGACCCGGGCGATGAAATCCTTGACCACGGGCAGCGCCACGTCGGCCTCGAGGAGCGCCACGCGCACCTCGCGCAGGGCGGCCGTCACGACGGCCTCGCTCAAAGCGCCGCGGCGCTTGAGCCGGTCGAAGACCTCGCCGAGGCGGCCGGTCAGCGATTCGAACATGGCGTCATCCGCTCCAATGCAAAAAGCGCC
>JAZFVR010000350.1:0-6018 GCA_036447835.1 Alphaproteobacteria bacterium
CCATCGACGGCCGCGCCACGGCGCCGCTTCACGTCGGCGCCAACGAGGTCGTCGCCTTCGGCTCAGGTGCGCCGGCGCGCTACCGCATCGTCATCGAGGCGCTCGACGCCGAAGCCGAAGCGACCGCGACCCGCCATTAGAACCTGGACTCTCTGATTCACGGTACACCCCCCACCCCGACCCCCCCACAAGGGAGGAGGGAAATCATGTGTTGAACCAGTGGCTTAGCCCCTTCGATGGGGGAGGGACGGGGTGGGGGTGACTGACGCCCCCTTGAAGGTGTGTACGAGCCGACGCACCGCCCAACGCCGTTCCCTTGACGGCGACGGGCAAACGCTTACATGCTTGGGGCGCCGGCGCTGGGCCGGCGCGTACCCGAGGCTCACTTCCCGAGGACCGATGACGCAAGCGACACCGACGCCCTGGCACGGCACCACGATTCTCTGCGTGCGCAAGGGCGGATGCGTCGTCATCGCCGGCGACGGCCAGGTCAGCATGGGCGACACCGTGATCAAGGCGAGCGCCAACAAGATCCGCCGCCTGGGTGACGACAAAATCATCGCCGGCTTCGCCGGCGCTACGGCGGATGCGTTCACGCTGTTCGAGCGCCTCGATGCCAAGCTCGAGCGCCATCCGGCGCAGCTCGCCCGGGCCTGCGTCGAGCTCGCCAAGGACTGGCGCACCGACCGGTATTTGCGCCGGCTCGAGGCGCTGATGGCGGTCGCCGACCGCTCGGTGTCGCTGCTTCTTTCGGGCACCGGCGACGTGCTCGAGCCCGACGATGGCCTCATCGGCCTCGGCTCGGGCGGCAACTACGCGCTCGCCGCGGCGCGCGCGCTGATCGCGACGGACGGCCTCGACGCCGAGGCGGTGGCGCGCAAGGCCATGGCCATCGCCGCCGAGATCTGCGTCTACACCAACGACGTGATCACCCTCGAGAAGCTCGACACCGAATGACGTTCTTCAGCCCGCGCGAGATCGTCTCCGAGCTCGACCGCTTCATCGTCGGCCAGAACGACGCCAAGCGCGCCGTCGCCATCGCGCTGCGCAACCGCTGGCGCCGCCAGCAGCTGCCCGAAGCGATGCGCGAGGAGGTGCTGCCCAAGAACATCCTCATGATCGGCCCCACCGGCGTCGGCAAGACCGAGATCGCGCGCCGTCTCGCGCGCCTCGCACACGCGCCGTTCCTGAAGGTCGAGGCGACCAAGTTCACCGAGGTCGGCTACGTCGGGCGCGACGTCGAGCAGATCGTGCGCGACCTCGTCGAGATCTCCATCAACATGACCCGCGAGCGGATGCGCAAGGAGGTCGTGGCCAAGGCCGAGATCAACGCCGAGGAGCGCGTGCTCAACGCCCTCGTCGGCGAGACCGCGAGCCAGGACACGCGGGCCAAGTTCCGCAAGATGCTGCGCGAGGGCACGCTCGCCGAAAAGGAGATCGAGGTCGAGGTTTCCGAATCGGGCGGCGGCGCGCTGCCCACCTTCGACATCCCCGGCATGCCCGGCGCCCAGATGGGCATGCTCAACCTCAACGACATCTTCGGCAAGGCGTTCGGCCCGCGCACCTCCAAGAAGCGCATGACCGTCGCCGAGAGCTACGAGGTGCTCTTAGCCGAGGAGAGCGACAAGCTGCTCGACCAGGACGGCATCACGCGCACGGCGATCGACGTGGTCGAGCAGAACGGCATCGTGTTCTTGGACGAGATCGACAAGATCTGCGCGCGCTCCGAGCGCGTCGGCGCCGACGTCAGCCGCGAGGGCGTGCAGCGCGACCTCCTGCCGCTGATCGAGGGCACCACGGTCGCCACCAAGCACGGCACGGTCAAGACCGACCACATCCTGTTCATCGCCTCGGGCGCGTTCCATCTCGCCAAGCCCTCGGACCTGCTGCCCGAGCTCCAGGGCCGCCTGCCCATCCGCGTCGAGCTCAAGGCGCTGACGCGCGACGATTTCGTGCGCATCCTCACCGAGCCCGAGGCGAGCCTGGTCAAGCAGTACGTAGCGCTTCTCGCCACCGAGGAGGTGACGCTCGACTTCAGCGACGAGGCGGTCGGGGAGATCGCGACGCTGGCCGCCGACATCAACCAGTCGATCGAGAACATCGGCGCGCGGCGTTTGCACACGGTGATGGAGCGGCTCTTGGAGGAGATCAGCTTCACCGCCCCCGACAAGAGCGGCCTGAACCTCACCATCGACAAGGCCTACGTCGACAAACACGTCGGCGACCTCGCCAAGGACACCGACCTGACGAAGTTCATTCTGTAGGGCGCTTCCCCCTACCGCACCCGTCTCAGCAGCACGTAGAGCGCGCCATGGCCGCCGTGCTTGAGCTGGGCGATGTCGAAGCCGAGGACGCGGGCGCGGTTGGGCGGCGCATTCAGCCAGCGCGGCACCATGTTGCGCAAGACGCCGCTGTCGTCGCCGATGCCGCCCTTGCCGGTGATCACCAGCACGCAGCGCCGGCCGCGGTCCTGGGCGTCGGCGAGGAAGCCCGTGAGTTCCTGCGCGGCCTGCGCCTGGGTCATGCCGTGCAAGTCGAGGGTGGCGTCGATCCTCATCTGCCCGCGCGTCAGCTTCTGCGCCGAGCGCCTGTCGAGCCCCGGCGCGCGGCCATACGCAAGCTCGGGTAGCGGCGGCGGAGGGAGAGGCGGGGCTTGCGGCGCCGGGCGCGCGGCGGGCGCCTCGCGTACCGGTTTCTTCCTGTTCGCGCCCTTCGCGACCTTGGGCGGCGGCGCACGCTCCCCGGCTTCGGGCGTCGGCGGCCGGCTTCCCTTGAGCGGCGCCACGTCGCGCGTCACCGCACGCCAGAGATCGGCGTCGGCGCCGCCTTCAGGCTTCTTGCGCCGCGCCATCGACGAGCACGATGTGAAGCCGTCTCGGCCCGTGCGCGCCGAGCTGGATCGTCTGCTCGATGTCGGCGGTGCGCGAGGGGCCGGTGACGAAGGTCACCGTGCGCGGCATGCCCCGGCCGCGCGCGCGCAGCCTTGCCCAGCCGTCCTCGTAGGAGCCCACCACCTGGTCGCGGCGCAACACCACGATGTGAGTATCCGGGAGCGAGTTGAGCGTCGAGGGGTGCTCGGGCCCCGAGTTGAGCATCAGCGTTCCGGTCTCGGCGACGGCGGCGAAGGCGCCGGTGATGCCCACCGCGTCCGACCCTTCGGCGCGGCCGCGGCGCAGCGCGAGCAGCGGCGCGCGCTGCCACGGCAGCGCGTCGAGCGTCGGATCGGGGGCGATCGCCGCCGCCGCCGGCAGGTTGTGCTCGGCGAGGTAGCCGGCGATCGCCTGCGGCACGTCGTGTTCGCCAGCGACGCGGGCGACGGTCGCCGCCGCCTCCTCGGCCATGGCGACGAAGAGCGCGACCTGCCCCTCGTGATCGAGCATGGCACGCGCCGGCACCAGATTGGGCCGCGGATCGGCGAGGCGTGCCGCGATCGCCGCCGCGGCCTCGCCGGCATCGGCGCCACGGCGCAGCGAGACGCGGATCGCGGCGAGGATACGCGCGCGGTCGTCGCTCATCGCCGGCCTCGTGCGCGGCGCGCCCACAGGGCGTGAAAGGTTTGGCCGGCGGGCGCCGGCAGGTCGCGGCCCGCGGTCCAGCCGCCGGCGCCGGGGAGCGCGCGGAAGCGCCGCTTGCGCCCGGCGAGCGCCGCCAGCGCGGCGGCCGCGATCCGCGTCGCGATACGGTAGAGCGCCGGCCGCTCGGCGAACCACGCCCACAACGCGAGGCCGGCGCGGTGGCGCGGCGGCGAGAGCCCGGCCGCGAACTCGCGCTCGCGCCAGTGGCGCATCATCTTGGGCAGCGGGATGCGCATGGGGCACACCTCCTCGCACTTGCCGCAGAACGTCGAGGCGTTGGGCAGGTGCCGGGCGTGCTCGATGCCGACGAGGGCGGGGGTGAGCACCGCGCCCACCGGGCCGGGGTAGACCCAGCCGTAGGCGTGGCCGCCGATGACACCGTAGACCGGGCAGTGGTTGAGGCAGGCGCCGCAGCGGATGCAGCGCAGCACGTCGCGGAACTCGCCGCCGAGCAGGCCCGAGCGGCCGTTGTCGAGCAGCACCACGTGGAACGCGGCCGGCCCGTCGGCGTCGTCTTCGCGCCTCGGCCCGGTCGAGAAGGTGGTGTAGCTCGAGAACTCCTGGCCCGTCGCCGAGCGCGCCAGCACGCGCAGGATCGTCGTCGCGTCCTCGAGCGTCGGCACCACCTTCTCGAGGCTGGCGATGACGATCTGCATGGCGGGCAGGTTCTGGGTCAGCTCGGCGTTGCCCTCGTTGGTCACCGTCACCGACGAGCCGGTCTCGGCGATGAGAAAGTTGGCGCCGGTGATGCCGACGTCGGCGTCGAGATACTTCTGGCGCAGCACCGTGCGCGCCTCGTCGACGAGCGCGCGCGCGTCCGCGTGGCGCTCGCCGAGCCCGTATTGCGCGTGGTGGACGGCGAACAGCTCGGCGATGTCCTCCTTCGACTTGTGCACCGCCGGCGCGATGATGTGGCTGGGGGGCTCGTGGGCCAGCTGGATGATGTACTCGCCGAGGTCGGTCTCGACCGGCGTAATGCCGTGCGCCTCGAGGTGGTCGTTGAGGCCGATCTCCTCAGCGATCATCGACTTGCTCTTGGTCACCGAGCGGGCGTTCACGGCGCGGCAGAGTTCGAGCACCTTGTTCCGCGCCGCTTCGGCGTCGGCGCACCAGTGCACCTCGCCGCCGTGCTCGACGACCTTCGCCTCGAAGCTCTCGAGGTAGTGATCGAGGTTGTCGAGCGTGTGGTCCTTGATGTCGCGCGCGATGTCGCGCAAGCGGTCGAACTCGGGCAGGCGCTCGACGGCACGGCGGCGCTTGTCGATGAAGCCCGCCTTCATGCGCTCGAGCGCCTTCTGCAGGTCGGCGTCGGCGAGGGCGCGCGCCGCGTTCTCCTGGAACGCGGGACTGGTGAGCGGCATGGTCATGGCGCGCCGCCCTTATCCCCGGCCTCGCCCTCGCCGATCGCCGGGCTGTCGGTCATGCCGGCGAGCACCTCGGCGACGTGGCGCGCCTTGACCGGGCGGCCCTCTCGCGCGAGGCGCCCTGCGATGTTCAACAGGCAGCCGAGGTCGCCGGCGAGCAGCACCTCGGCGCCGGTCGCCGCGATGTCGGCGGTCTTGTCCGAGACCATGCGCAGCGAGATCTCCGGGTACTTGACGCAGAAGGTGCCGCCGAAGCCGCAGCAGATTTGCGCATCGCTGAGCTCGTTGAGCGTCAGCCCGGCGACGCCCTCGAGCAGTGCCCGCGGCTGGTCCTCGACGCCGAGCTCGCGCAGGCCCGCGCAGCCGTCGTGATAGGTGACGACGCCGTGGTAGCGCGCGCCGACGTCGCGCACGCCGCGCACGTCGTGGAGGAATTCGACGAGCTCGTGGACGCGCCCGGCGAACGCCTCGGCCTCGGCGCGCATCGCCGCGTCGCCCGCGAACAGCGCCGGGTAGTGGCACTTCAGCATGCCGGCGCACGAGCCCGACGGCGCGACGACGTAGTCGTAACCGGCGAAGGCGTCGATGACCCGGGCGGCGATGCGCTTCGCGCTTTCGCGGTCGCCCGAATTGTACGCGGGCTGGCCGCAGCACGTCTGCGCCGCCGGCACTTCGACGCTGCAGCCGGCGTCCTCGAGGAGCTTGACCGCGGCGAAGCCGACGCCGGGACGGAAGAGATCGACCAGGCAGGTGACGAACAGGCCGACCCGCGGCGATTGTTCGCTCGTCGTCATTGCCGTTTCCCTTCCCTCCACCGCCGCCGCGCAGGCACGGCCCGTCGCAAGAATGGGTCAGGCGGCGGGGCGAGGCAAGGGTGCGCTAATCGGCGTCGGCGAGATGACGTTCGACCGCGGCGCGCGGCAGCAGCAGATAGAGGCGCCCCGGGTGCTTCATGCGCCCGGCGATCGATCCCGCCTCGCGGCCGAAGCCCCAGAACACGTCGCCGCGCAGCGGGCCCTTGATCGCCCCGCCGGTGTCCTGGGCGACGACGAGGCGCCGCACCCGGCGGTCGGGCGCGC
>JAZFVR010000351.1:0-5144 GCA_036447835.1 Alphaproteobacteria bacterium
ATACGACGGCCTTCCGAGTTCATCCGGCCAGGCGCGCGCCGCGCTGTGATGCGGGCACATCACAAGCGGCGCGCAACGCCGCCGGGGGGCTCGCAAGGCCGCCCTCCGGGTCTCGTTTCCCGCTGCCTCGGGGCGTCAGGCACACTCGACGATGCCCCGGCATCGCCTGCGCGTCCCTTCCTGCCGAGGAAGCGGGAAACGAGATCGTATGGGTACCGTATGTCCGACTTAGACCATTAGGTCGTAGACCTAAGCCGCGAACGGCTTCAAGATTCGTTAACGCGGTGGAAATTTCACTTACGACGACGGCGCGCGGCCCGCCGTAAATCGGGCTGAGAAACCCTGCGGGAAAAGAGCGGGCGACGCGTCAACGCGCCGCCCGCTTTTACTTGTCGTACGAAAAATTACTGACGCTACGTGGAGTGCCGACCGCTCAGCTCACCCGACCCTCGCGCCAGGCCTGGATCAGGCCGTCGTATTCGACGGTCTGTCCCCGAGGCTTCTCGTTGGCGAGCTTGGCCTTGGGTGCCGACGCGCAGCGGCGAGGCGATGTTGTCGTACACGGTGAACGACGGGTAGTTGATGAACTGCTGGTAGACCATCGCCACGCTGCGGCGGCGCAGGTCGACGCCGGTGACGTCGACGCCGTCGGCGAGGATGCGTCCGCTGCTCGGGCGGTCGAGGCCCGCCATCAGGCACAGGAGCGACGTCTTGCCCGCCAGCGCCGGGCCCAGCAACACGTTGAACGAGCCCGGTTCGAGCACGAGGTCGATGTTGGCGAGATGGATCTCCTCGCCCACGGTCTTGCCGAGGTTTTCGAGCCTGAGCGTCATGGCGCACCGACCCGGTGCAGCGTCTCGCGACCGGCGAGCCAGTCGTCGAGCGCCGCCACGGTCTCGGCTGAGGCGCGCAGGCCGCGCTTGGTCCGCCGCCACAGGATGTCCTCGGACGTCATCGCCCATTCGTTTTTCACCAGGTACTCGACCTCGCGCTCGCAGATGCCGGCGCCGAAGTCGCGCCCGAGGTGGTCGGGCGCGTGCGCGCCTTCGAGCAGCGTTTCGATACGGGTGCCATAGGCGCGCGCATAGCGCCGCGCGAGGTCTTCGCGGAGCCACGGCCAGGTGCGCCGAACCTCGTCCAGGAAGGTCGCGAAATCGGCGTCGGCGATGTCGCCGCCGGGAAGCGGCACATTCGCCGTCCACGTTTTGCCCGCGTGCGGCGTGTAGGGTGCAAGGTGTTCGAGCGCTTGCTCGGCGAGCTTGCGGTAGGTGGTGATCTTTCCGCCGAACACCGAGAGCAGCGGCGCCTGCCCCGGGCCGGCGTCGAGATCGAGCTCGTAATCGCGGGTCACCGCCGCGGCGTCCTCGGCCTCGTCGTCGTAGAGCGGGCGCACGCCCGAGTACGACCACACCACGTCGTCCGCCGAGACCGGCGTCGCGAAGTAGCGGTTGACGGCGGCGCAGAGATACGCCGTTTCCGCCGGGTCGATACGCACCTCCGCCGGGTCGCCGTCGAAGGGCACGTCGGTGGTGCCGATGAGGCTGTAGTCGCCCTCGTAGGGAATCACGAAGACGACGCGCCGGTCGTCGTTCTGCAGGATATACGCGTGGTCGCCGTCGTAGAGCCGCGGCACGACGACGTGGCTGCCCTTGACGAGGCGCGGCCTCTGCCCACGGTCGATACCCACGACGTCCTCGAGCACCTTGCCGACCCACGGCCCGGCGGCGTTGACCAGGATGCGGGCATCGACCGCCCACTCCGTGCCCGAACGCGCGTCTTGCAATCGAACCCGCCACAGACTGTCCTCGCGCCGCGCCGCGAGGCAACGGGTTCGGGTGAGGATGGTGGCGCCCCGCTCGGCGGCGTCGAGGGCGTTGAGCACCACGAGCCGGGCGTCGTCGACCCAGCAGTCCGAGTAGACGAAGCCGTTGCCAAATTCCTCTCGCAGCGGCGCGCCCGCGGGGTCGGCGTGCAGATCGATCCCGTGCGAGCCGGGCAGGCGTCGCCGGCCACCAAGGTGATCGTAAAGAAAAAGGCCGGCGCGGATCAGCCACGCCGGGCGCAGCGATTTCTCGTGCGGCAGCACGAAGCGTATGGGGAAGATGATATGCGGGGCGTTCTCGTAAAGCACCTCGCGTTCGGCCAGCGCCTCGCGCACCAGGCGGAATGCGTAGTACTCGAGATAACGCAGGCCGCCATGGATCAGCTTGCTGCTCGCCGACGAGGTCGCGTTGGCGAGGTCGCCCTGCTCGCACAGCACGACCGAAAGCCCGCGACCGGCGGCGTCGCGCGCGATGCCCGCGCCGTTGATGCCGCCGCCGATGACGAGAATGTCGGTCGTGCCGCCGATGCTCACCACTCGGTCCTTCCCTTGCCCGGCCGCCACGGGGACCGGTGGCCGGCCGTGGCGCCCGCATTGCTGCCGCGCGTACCTAGAATCGCCGGCTCATGTTCGCATCCGAAAGCAAGTGCCCACGCTCCGCGTCGTTGGGAGCCGGCGCATTCGCATTCGGGCCGCTCGCCATCCCCCCCCGGAACCATCGCGCCTAGATGGCGATGCGTGGTCGCGACGAGTCGACGTCGTCGGCCACGTAAAGCTCGACCTCTCGCGCCGCCAGCAGTTCGCAAGTTGCCGGGGGCGGCATCCTGTCGGTGCACAGCGCGGTGATCTGCGAAAGGTTGCCGAGGCGGACCATCGCGTTGCGCCCGAACTTGCTGTGGTCGGCGACGAGGAAGACGCGCCGCGAGTTGGCGATGATCGCCTGCGCGACCCGCACCTCGCGGTAGTCGAAGTCGAGCAGCGTGCCGTCGTCGTCGATGCCGCTGATGCCGATGATGCCGTAGTCGACGCGGAACTGGCGGACGAAGTCGATCGTCGCCTCGCCGATGATGCCGCCGTCGCGGTTGCGCACGACGCCGCCGGCGAGAATGACCTCGCAATCGGGGCGCGTGGCCAGGATCGTCGCGACGTGCAGGTTGTTGGTGATGACCCTGAGCCCCGAGTGCCCGAGCAGGGCCTTGGCGACCGCCTCGGTCGTGGTGCCGATGTTGATGAACAGCGACGCGCTGTCGGGAATGTGGCTGGCGACGAGCCGCGCGATGCGCCGCTTCTCCTCGGGGTGCATGATCTTGCGCGCCGTGTAATCGACGTTCTCGACGCTCGAGGGCAGCCCTGCGCCGCCGTGATAGCGGGCGAGAAGGTCGTGCTTGCAGAGGTCGTTGATGTCACGGCGGATCGTCTGCGGCGTCACCGCGAAGTGCTTCGCCATCGCCTCGATCGAGGCGAATCCCCGGCGCCTTACCAGGCCGATAATCTGCTCCCTGCGTTCTTGCGTAGCCATCTGCGGTCGCCGAGCGTTGCCAAAATCTGTCCTTCTCCCCGCGCGGCCTGCAACGGGGCGGCCGCTTATCCTGGCCCCGCCTGCTCCCGGCGCGGGGTGGAATTTCCCGACTATGCGCGTTTTCGCAATGTTCGCCAATCGAAATGTTCGGAATCGAGCAACAACGGGTGCGGTCGGAACCGCCTCCGCCGGCAATGTTCCACCCCTCGAGCGGCTCCTGTTTTTCCCATGGTCATTGCGAAACCCTCGCAAAGCTGCAATTTGGGCGGGCTGGGCAAGGACGGCGGCAGGAGGGTGTCGGCGTCAGGCGAGTTGCCCTCGCTCGCATCACAAGCTATGCTCATGCGAACATTTAACGTTCAGGGATGAGCGCATATTCGCGTTCAGGCGGCGATCGGGCCGTCCGCGGCCCGTATTCCTCTTGAAGCTGCCGAGCCATGCAAATTCTTCTCGCCGATGACCATCGCCTGGTTCGTGACGGGCTCAAGGTGTTTCTGGAGCGACTCGCCTCGGAGGTCGACGTCGTCGAGGCGGCCACGTTCGACGAAGCGCTTTCGGAAGCGACCGGCGCGAGCAAGCTCGATCTCATCATCCTCGATCTGGCGATGCCGGGCATGAACGGGCTGGCCGGGCTCGAGGTCATGCGCGCGCGATTTCCGGGAGTGCCCGTGGTCATCCTGTCGGGGACGTTGCAGCGCAGCGAGGTGATCAATGCGCTCGAGCGGGGGGCGGACGGCTACATTCCCAAGACCCTGAGCGGCAAGGCGATGATCAACGCCCTGCAACTCGTGATTTCCGGTGAGAAATACGTGCCCTCGATCATATTCTCCGATGGCGACGCCGCTCAGGCGTCGGCGCGCGGCAATAACGTCGTATTCTCCGGCGATAGTCCCCTGCAGCGTCTGACGCCGCGCGAGCGCGACGTGCTCGGACTGTTGACGCAGGGCCACCCGAACAAGGAGATCGCCCGCGCGCTCGGCCTCAAGGAGGTCACGGTCAAGGTTCACCTCAAGGGCGTCTTCCGCAAGCTCGGCGCCGCCAACCGGACCCAGGCGGTCAAGATCGCGATGCAGCTCGGCTGGGAGGCGTAAGGCGGCCGCGGCGGTGGGGCTTTGGAACCCGTACAATCCTCCCTCTGACCCAGGAGCGGCGCGCCGTGGCGCAGGCCGCGTTCGCTGCGCGAACGCGCATTGGCCGGCGCCCGAACAGCGCTGCCGCCGGTGCCGCCGATACCCGATCGGGGCCGGTTAATCCCTTGAGATAGATACGTTTATATCCTATCCGGCGTCCTCGCCTCGCTACATCGATAGCGTTAACGATATTTTAGCCGTTGCGGCCGCTTTATCTCCGCGCCGGCGCCACCGCCAGTTGGGCGTTCTTCGATCGGCAATTGGTGGAATGTAGGCGAGCCCTGAAGCACGACCCGAACTCGAATCCGAATTCGCGATGCTGCTCCGCACCTCTCGGTGGCACATCGGTGGCGGCGCTTGCGCGGGGTGGGCATGCCGCGAGCCACGCTGCAAAACGTTCGCAACAACGCGCTTATTCGCGAACATTGTAACGGTTCCAATCGGCAATTGAGGGAACAATGAAGATCGTGGAGTCTAATCGGCCGCATCGGCGATATTTTGTAGTTCTGGCGCTCGTGTTCGCCCTTTGCAGTCCGCTCCTCGTCGGCCTTGGCAACGTTGCCTCGGCGGTCGAGAACGAGGAACAAATCGCCCTCAGCCTGGTGACGTTCCTGCGCTCTGCCGGGGCGGTGATCTCGGACAAACAGAAGCATATCAACGATGCTTCGATCGG
>JAZFVR010000352.1:0-2179 GCA_036447835.1 Alphaproteobacteria bacterium
TGCAAACGGAAGCGGGCGAGGTCCGGCTCGAGGGCGGCCGGGTGGTGGCGCCGGGCGGCAGCGTCGGGCTCGCCGACGTCGCCAACGTCTGGTACTTGCACCCCCAGGACCTGCCCGACGACGTCGACCCCTCAGGGCTAGAGGTCACCGCCGGCTACAAGCCCGAACGCGATTCGGGCATCTTCAGCTACGCCGCCCACGCCGCCGTGGTCGCCGTCGACACCGAGCTCGGCGCGGTCGAGATCGTCGACTACGTCGTCGTCGAGGACGGCGGCGTGCTCGTCAACCCGATGATCGTCGACGGCCAGGTCTACGGCGGCACGGCGCAGGGCATCGGCACCGCGCTCTACGAGGAGATGCCGTTCGACGCCGAGGGCCAGCCGCTGGCCTCTACCTTCGCCGATTACCTGCTTCCCGGCGCGCCCGAGATTCCCGCCATCCGCCTCTATCACATGGAGACGCCGTCGCCCTACACCGAGTTCGGCCAGAAGGGCATCGGCGAGGGCGGCGCCATCGGCCCGCCGGCGGCGATCGCCAACGCGGTCAACGACGCGCTCGGAGACCTCGGCGCCGAGCTGTGCGAGACGCCGATCACGCCGCGCCGCGTGCTCGCCGCCATCGCCGCGGCGCGCGCCCGAGGGGACGCCGAATGAAGCCGGTGCGCTTCGACTACCAGCGCCCGGCCGACCTCGCCGGCGCGGTGGCGCTGCTCGGCGACGGCGACGCCTTCGCCAAGGTGCTCGCCGGCGGGCAGTCGCTGGGGCCGATGCTGAATTTGCGCCTCGTCCATCCCGGCGTGCTCGTCGACATAACCCGCATCCCCGAGCTCGCCCGCGTCGAGGAGGACGCAGACGGGCTCGTGCTCGGCGCCTGCGTCACCCACGCGGCGATCGAGGACGGGCGCGTGCCCGACGTCACCGGCGGCGCGCTGGCGCGAGTCGCCGCCGGCATCGCCTATCGCGCGGTGCGCAACCGCGGCACCATCGGCGGCAGCCTGGCGCATGCCGATCCGGCGGCCGACTGGCTGACGTGCCTCGCCGCGATCGGCGCCGAGGTGATGATCTACGGGCCTCGGGGCCGGCGCAGCGTCGCCGCCGCCGGCTTCATGACCGGCGTCTTCGAGACCGTGCTGGCGCCGGACGAGCTCGTCGAGGCGGTGCGCATCCCGCGGCTCTCGGCGAGCGCGCGCTTCGGCTTCTACAAGGTGTGCCGCAAGACCGGCGACTTCGCCGAGGCCATCGGCGCCGTGCTGCACGAGCCTGAGCGCGCGGTGCTGCGCGCGGTGATCGGGGCCACCGATTCGACGCCGATCGTCGTCGGCGACGCCTCGGGCCTCTTCGACGGCGAGCCTTCGACCGGCCGCATCGACCGCGCCGCCGCCGCCCGGCTGCTCGACGAGAAAGGCCTCGGCGGCGATGGGTTCGCCAAGCAGATTCACCTGGTGGCGTTGGCGCGCGCCGCGATAGGGGTGCAACGCCCGTGAACAAGACGGTCACCCTCAGCGTCAACGGCGAGCCGGTCACCGCGACGGTCGAGCCGCGAACCCACCTCGCCGACTTCCTGCGCGAGCAGCGCCTCCTCACCGGCACCCACCTGGGCTGCGAGCATGGAGTCTGCGGCGCCTGCACGATCCTCATCGACGGCGCCCCGGCGCGCTCGTGCATCGCGCTCGCGGTGGCCTGCGACGGCGCCGAGGTGCGCACCATCGAGGGCCTCGACGACGACCCGCTGATGGCCGAGCTGCGCCGGGCGTTCTCGCAAGAACACGCGCTGCAGTGCGGCTATTGCACGCCGGGCATGCTGATCACCGCGCGCGACATCGTCGAGCGGCTTCCCGGCATCGACGATGCACGCCTGCGTCTCGAGCTCGGCGGCAACCTGTGCCGCTGCACCGGCTACGTCGGCATCGTCAACGCCATCCGCCGCGTCCTCGACGACCGCAAGCGGCAGGGCGCGTGAGCGGGGCTAAGAGGAGGCAGCGGCCATGGAGCTCACGCAAAGTTTCACCGTCGCTCACCCGCGCGCCGTCGTCTGGGCGTATTTCGCCGATGTCGACGCGGTGGCGCGCTGCATGCCCGGCGCCGCGCTCTCGGAGCCGGTGAGCGGCAACAGCCTCAAGGGCGCGATCGCGGTCAAGCTCGGGCCGATCAGCGCGGCGTTCACGGGCGAGGGCGAATTC
>JAZFVR010000353.1:0-4644 GCA_036447835.1 Alphaproteobacteria bacterium
CGCACCAGCCTGCCGAACGCCTGCTTGAGCCTGAGCCGCGTGATCATGTCGTCGTAGGCGTTGCCGCCGAACGCCTGGCGCCGCGCCCGGTGCAGCAGGTCGGGCCTGGGCCACGGTACGCGGTCGAAGACGATCAGGCGCAGGCTGCGCCCGGGCACGTCGACGCCGTCGCGCACCGCGTCGGTGCCAAGCAGGCAGGCGTCCTCCTCGGCGCGGAAGATGTCGACCAGCGTCGCGGTGTCGAGCGCGTCGACGTGCTGGGCGTAGAGCGGCAGCCCGGCCTCCTCGATCGCCGCGGCGATGCGCTCGTGCACGCGCCTGAGCCGCGCGATCGCCGTGAACAGGCCGAGCGCGCCGCCGCCCGCGGCGAGGAACAGCTCGCGGTAGGCGGCGGCTACCTGCTCAGGCGCGTCGCGGCGCACGTCGGTGACCACGAAAATGCGCGTCTGCGCGGCGTAGTCGAACGGCGACGGAACCTGGGCGCGCAGCGCCGGCGGCGAGACGTGGACGGCGCCGGTGCGCGCCTCGGCGGCGCGCCAGTCGGCCTCGTCGTCGCCGCTGCCGTCCCTGAGCGTCGCCGAGGTGACGAGCACGCCCTGGGCGGGACGCACGACATACTCGGCAAACGGCGCCGTGGGGTCGATCCAGTGGCGGTGCATGCCGGTGTCGATCTCGCGGCGCTCGATGCGCTCGACCGCGAACCAGTCGACGAAGCGCTCGGGCCTTTCGCCCGAGAGGCTGGCGAGCATGTCGCGCCAGCCGCCGACGGTGAGGCCGCCGCGCCGCGCGAGGCCGCGGCACATCGCCTCGATGCGCAGCCGCGTCGCCGTTTCGAGGTCGTCGGCCTCGTCGTCGAGGCGGGTGGCGAGGCTTTCGGCCAGCGCCACGAGCGGGCGCGCGAGGCGGTCGAGCGCCGCGTCGAGGTTCGCCGCCGCCGCGATCAGGCCGTCGACCGCGGGCTGCGTCTCGGCTTCGAGGCTGTAACCGTCGTCGCGCCCGGAGCTGCGCGCCAGCACCTGTTGGCGCACGAGAGCCAGGAACGCCTCGGCGGGGCCGCGGGGCGCCGCGCCGGCGATGCGCGCGAGCCAGCCCGGGCCGGGCAGCGCGCGCGCCGCACGCAACGCCGCCTCGAGCGTCGCCGCCGCGGCGTCGTCGGCGATGAGGTCCTCGAGCCGGCGCGCGAGCCCGCGCGCGCGGCTCCGCGCCGCCGCGCCGCCGCTCTCGGCGCCAAGCACCCAGCGCCTGAGCTCGGCCGTCTCGAGGCCCGAGAGATGCGCCGAGAAGGCGCCGTCGGCGGCGTGGAACACGTGATGGCCCTCGTCGAACACGTAGCGCGCCGGCGGGTGCGGCTCGCCGCCGCCGAGCGCCGCGTTGAGCGCCGCATTCGTCATCACCAGCGCGTGGTTGGCGATCACCACCTCGGCGCGCCGCGCGCGACGGATGCCGCGCTCGATGAAGCACTTGCGGTAATGCGGACAGGCCGAGTAGATGCACTCGCCGCGGTGGTCGGTGAGGCCTAAGGTGCGCCCGCGCCCGACGAGGTCGGCCAGCCACGCCGGGAAGTCGCCGCCGACCATGTCGCCGTCGCGGGTCGCCCTGGCCCAGCGCGCCAAGAGGCCCAGCGCCGCCGCGTCGCCGTGCCCGAGGGGAAGCGCCCGCGCCGCCTCTTCGAGGTTCAGCAGACACAGGTAGTTCTCGCGCCCCTTGCGTAGCACCACTTTGCGCGCCTTGAGCCGGGGTTGCGGGTAGAGGCGGTCGAGCTCCTGGTCGATCTGGCGCTGCAGGTTCTTGGTGTATGTCGACAGCCACACCGGCCCGCGGTTCTTCTCCGCCCACAGGCTCGCCGGCGCGATGTAGCCCAAGGTCTTGCCGACGCCGGTGCCCGCCTCGGCGAGCACCATGATCGCCGCGTCCTGGCTCTCGCGCGGCTGGAACGCGGCGCTCACGGCCGAGGCGTAGTCGGCCTGCTGCGGCCTCGGCTCGGCGTCGGCGCCCAACAGCGCGGCGAGCCGTTCGCGCGCCTCCGCCGGCTCGACCGGGTGGCTCGTGGGCGGGCCCACGGGTGCCGTTTCGCTCCACTCGGGCAGGCGCCGCCATACGTCGATGCCGCCGGCGACGGCGCGCGCGCCGACCGGCCCCAGCGCCTTCAGCACCGCAGGCCCCCACGGCCAGCCGCCGCGCGCCATCGCCGCGGCGATGGCCGCCGCCTCGTCCTTCGCCGCGTCGTCGGCGCCGGCGAGCCCGGCGAGCAGCGCCGCGACGGCGCGCGCCAGCGCCGCGGCCTCCGCCGCGAGCCCGCGCGGGGCGGCGAGCCCGAGCGCCGCGGCGAGCCCGCGCGGCGTCGGCAGGCAGAATTCGGCGGGGCGCACGAAGGCGAAGAGCTCGAGCACGTCGAGCGCGGCGAACGTCGGCGATTGCAAGCGCCGCGCCGTCGCTGGTGCGTGGCAGACCACCGGCGGCGGCCCGCCGCGGGCGCGGGCGGCGGCCGTGGCGTGGTCGAGCTCGGCGACCTCACCGTCGGACGTGAGCCACAGCGCACCGCGCGCGCCGGCGACGAGCACGGGGGCTTGCGCGGTTTCGTCGATCGGCAGGGTGGGTTCGCGCGTCGTCATGGAGCGACTATATCGCCCGCATTGACGGGGGCGCGCAATTTGCGCATGGTCCGGCGACCTTTCCGGGGAAGCGACCATGGCGACCGACCGCGAGCTCGCGCTTCAATCCAACGCCTGGCCGTTCCAGGAGGCGCGCAAGATTCTCGAGCGCACCGGCGGCCAGACGCCGGCCAAGGGCTATGTGCTGTTCGAGACCGGCTACGGGCCGTCCGGTTTGCCGCACGTCGGCACCTTCGGCGAGGTCGCGCGCACCTCGATGGTGCGCCACGCCTATTCGCTGCTCTCCGATTCACCGACGCGGCTCTACGCGTTCTCCGACGACATGGACGGCCTGCGCGCGGTGCCCGGCAACCTGCCCAACCAGGAGATGCTCAGGGAGCACCTGGGCAAGCCGCTGACCAGAATCCCCGACCCCTTCGGCACGCACGAGAGCTTCGGCCACCACAACAACGCGCGGCTCAAGGTGTTCCTCGACGATTTCGGCTTCGACTACGACTTCAAGAGCTCGACCGAGTGCTACGCGAACGGCGTGTTCGACGACGCGCTTCGCGAGGTGCTCGCCCGATTCGACGACATCATGGGCGTGATGCTGCCGACGCTGCGCCCCGAGCGCCGCGAGACGTTCAGCCCCATTCTCCCGTTGAGTCCCAAATCGGGGCGCGTGCTGCAGGTGCCGATTCTGAGCCGCGACACGGGCGCCGGCACGGTGACGTTCGAAGACGAGGACGGGACCACGACCGAGGTGCCGGTCACCGGTGGCGCGTGCAAGCTCGGCTGGAAGACCGACTGGGCAATGCGCTGGTTCGCCCTCGACGTCGATTACGAGATGTCGGGCAAGGACCTCATCGATTCGGTCAAGCACTCGGGCGCGATCTGCCGTATCCTCGGCGGTCGCCCGCCCGAGGGCTTCAACTACGAGCTGTTCCTCGACGAGAACGGCGAGAAGATCTCGAAGTCGAAGGGCAACGGCATGACCATCGACGAGTGGCTGCGCTACGGCACGCGCGAGAGCCTGTCGCTCTTCATGTACAACGCGCCGCGTAAAGCGCGGCGGCTCTACTTCGACGTCATCCCGCGCCATGTCGACGACTACGCGGCGCATCTCGAGAAGTACGCCGGGCAGGCGCCCGAGCAGCGCTTCCACAACCCGGTGTGGCACATCCACGAAGGCGACCCGCCGGCACCGAGCCAGCCGCTCTCCTACGCGATTCTTCTGAACCTGGCGAGCGCGTCCAACACCGAGGACAAGGGCGTGCTGTGGGGCTTCGTCTCGCGCTACGTCGAGGACGCGACGCCGGAAGGGGCGCCGATGCTCGACGAGCTCGCCGGCTACGCGATCAACTACTACCGCGACTTCGTCAAGCCGGCGAAGCGCTATCGCGCGCCCGACGAGACCGAGCGTGCGGCGCTCGCCGATCTCGTCGCCGCGATCGAGGCATTGCCGGCCGACGCCGATGCCGAGGCGATCCAGTACGAGGTCTACGAGGTCGGCAAGCGCCACGGCTTCGAGCCGCTGCGCAAGTGGTTCCAGGCGCTCTACGAGACGCTGTTCGGCCAGTCCCAGGGCCCGCGCATGGGCTCGTTCATCGCGCTCTACGGCCGCGACGAGACGGTCGCGCTGATCGAAACGGTGCTCGCAGGAAAGACCCCCGACGCGGCGTAGGGGGAGGTCCGCCAGATCTGTTTCGGAACAATATACCGGCCGAGAATTCGAACCCCGAACCGGTGCAGCCGGCAAAACGAAGGCGGGCGCGTCGATACGCGCGAGACGCCTTTCGGGTAATACAATTGCAGCGCCTAATGGGCTAAAGCCCGACCGGCGCTAAACGTCACGATGTCGGGCGCAGGGAGGAGATCATGGTCGAGGTGTTCTTTGCTACCAACCGGAGGGCGAATCGAAAGAAAGATCCGACCGATTTCGGCAAGGACTTCAGCGACGATGGCCTCGCCAATCTGCGCTTCGGGCTCGCCAAGGTCACGGGAAGCAATCTGGATAGATACTCTCTGACAGTCGCGCCGGAAAAAAAGTTCT
>JAZFVR010000354.1:0-5170 GCA_036447835.1 Alphaproteobacteria bacterium
CGAGCAGCACAGCGGCTGGGTGTGGGGGGCGCTCGCCGTCCTGTTCGCGGGCCTCGCGCTCGTCAACCCGCGCCCGTTCCGCGCCCACCCACCAGGCCCCGGCCCGACGTAGGCGCGGCGAGGCTTGACGGAATCGGACTTTGCCGATGGATCGACGCGACCGGTTCAAGGGGTTGGTGCTCGGCACGGCCGTCGGCGACGCTCTCGGATATCCCGCCGAAGGGCTTTCGCGGACACGGATCGGCAGGCTCTACAAGGGCCGTTGGCGACATCGCTTCCTCCTCGGCCACGGCATGGTGAGCGACGACACTGACCACACCGTCTTCGTGGCCCAGGCGCTGCTGGCGCATCCCGATGACGTCGAACGATTCGTGCGTCGGCTGGCGAGGAGCCTCAGGTGGTGGCTGCTCGGGCTGCCTGTTGGAATAGGCCGGGCCACGCTCAGATCCATACTTCGCCTGTGGATCGGTTTCGGCCCGTCGCGCAGCGGCGTGTTTTCGGCCGGCAATGGCGCCGCGATGCGTGCCGCCGTGATCGGCGCGTTCTTCGCCCATGATCGTGCGCGGATCGACGCCTACCTGCGGGCGCAGACCGAGCTCACCCATTCCGATCCGAAGGCCCTGGTCGGCGCGCGCGCCGTCGCCTACCTCGCTGCATGGACGGTCCGCGACGATCTCGTGGGGCGCCCCGATGCGGAGAAACTCCAAGCGATTCTACGCTCCGCGGCGCGCGGCGACGAAGAGTGGGACGATCTGGCGTCGAGGCTCCATCGTGCCGCCGTCGGTAATGTGACGACCGAAGGCTTCGCCGATTCGCTCGGACTCTCCCGGGGCGTGACCGGATATGTCTATCACACCGTGCCGGTCGCCGTTTTCGCATGGTACCGGAACTTCGGCGACTTCGAGGCGACCCTCCGCGATGTCATGGACTGTGGGGGCGATACCGATACCGTAGGCGCCATTGCGGGCGCCCTCGCCGGGACCGTAACCGGCGAGAGCGGAATACCCGACGACTGGATCGCGGGGCTGGCCGATTGGCCGCGCGGTACGCGGCGCTTACGGGAGATCGCCGAACGTGTTCACGAGGGCAGTCAACGGCGCAAGCCCTTGGCGCCGGTGCGCTATTTTTGGCCCGCCATGCCGCTCAGGAACGCGATCGCCTTCGTAATTACGCTGGCCCACCTGGCGCGAAGGCTGGCCCCGCCCTATTGATCGCACCCGAGCGGTGGCCACGGGCAACCGTCTTCGTCATCCGCCGAAGCGCTCGCGAACGACGTCGACGGCGGCGTTCTCGCGCCCGTTCCGCGCGCGCTCCGAAGACGCCGGCCCGACGTAGGCGCGGGAATACTGCCTCAGTCGGCGAGCCCGGCGAACGCCGCCCTGCCGGCATAGCGCGCGGCGCGGGCGAGCTCCTCCTCGATGCGCATGAGCTGGTTGTACTTGGCGAGGCGGTCCGAGCGCGACAGCGAGCCCGTCTTGATCTGGCCGCAGTTGGTGGCCACCGCGAGGTCGGCGATCGTCGCGTCCTCGGTCTCGCCCGAGCGGTGCGACATCACAGCCGCGTAGCCGGCGCGATGCGCTTTCTCCACGGTCTCAAGAGTCTCCGACAAGGTGCCAATCTGGTTGATCTTTATCAGGATGGCGTTGGCCACCCCCTTGGCGACGCCCTCGGCGAGGCGCGCCGGGCTGGTGACGAAGACGTCGTCGCCGACGATTTGCAGCCGGCTGCCGAGCGCCGCGGTGAGCGCCTGCCAGCCGTCCCAGTCGTCCTCGGCCATGCCGTCCTCGATCGAGACGATCGGATAGCGGCCGGCGAGGTCCTCGTAGCAGGCGATCAGGGCGGCGGCGTCGAGCGTCTTGCCTTCGCCCTTCAGTTCGTACTTGCCGTCGGCGAAGAACTCGCTCGCGGCGGCGTCGAGGGCGAGCGCGATGTCGTCGCCGGGGCGATAGCCCGCCGCCTCGATCGCCTTCGCGATGGCGCCGAGCGCCGCGTCGGCGTTCTTGAAATCGGGGGCGAATCCGCCCTCGTCGCCGACCGCCGTCGAGTGGCCGCCCTCGTCGAGCTGGCGCCTGAGCGCCTGGAACACCTCGGCCCCGGCGCGCACCGCCTCGGCGAGCGTCTCGGCGCCCACGGGCACGATCATGAACTCCTGGATGTCGAGGGCGTTGTTGGCGTGGGCGCCGCCGTTGATCACGTTCATCATCGGAACCGGGAGCGTGCGCGCATGCGTGCCGCCGATGTAGCGGTAGAGCGGCTGCTCGCTCGCCACCGCCGCGGCCTTGGCGACGGCGAGGCTGACGCCGAGCACCGCGTTGGCGCCGAGGCGCGCCTTGTTGGGCGTTCCGTCGAGGTCGACGAGCGTGCGGTCGATCGCCTCCTGCTCGTCGGCGTCGAACCCTGCGAGCGCGTCGAAGATTTCGCCGTTGACCGCCTCGACCGCCGCGAGCACGCCCTTGCCGCCGTAGCGTGCGGCGTCGCCGTCGCGCCGCTCGTGCGCCTCGTGGCGCCCGGTCGAGGCGCCCGAGGGCACGGCGAAGCGCCCCGCGGCGCCGTCGTCGAGCAGAACCTCGACCTCGACCGTGGGGTTGCCGCGGCTGTCGAGGATTTCCCGCGCGTGGATGTCGATGATGGCGGTCATGGGCGCGCTCCGCTGGAAGAAGGCATCTTTTAGCGGGACTTGACGATGCGGTCGAGGGCGACGAGGCATTCGAGCAACGCCGGCATGTCGGCGAGCGGCACCATGTTGGGGCCGTCGCTCGGTGCCTTGTCGGGGTCGCGGTGGGTCTCCATGAACACCGCGGCGACGCCCACGGCGACGGCGGCGCGCGCCAGCACCGGCACGAACTCGCGCTCGCCGCCCGAGCGCCCGCCGAGGCCGCCGGGCTGCTGCACCGAGTGCGTCGCGTCGAACACCACCGGGCAGCCGGTGCGCGCGAGGATGGGCAGCGAACGCATGTCGGAGACGAGCGCGTTGTAGCCGAAGCTGGCGCCGCGCTCGCACACCATGACGTTGGCGTTGCCCGCCTTCTCGGCCTTGGCGACGACGTTGGCCATGTCCCACGGCGCCAGGAACTGCCCCTTCTTGACGTTGAGCGGCCGCCCGGTCACCGCCGCGGCGACGATGAGGTCGGTCTGGCGGCACAGGAAAGCGGGAATCTGCAGCACGTCGACCGCCTCGGCGACGTCGGCGCATTGCTCGGGCGCGTGCACGTCAGTGAGCACCGGGCAACCGACGCTGTCGCGGACCTCGGCGAGTATCTCGAGCCCCTCGGCCATGCCGACGCCGCGGGGGGACTCGAGGCTGGTGCGGTTGGCCTTGTCGTAGGAACTCTTGTAGATCAGCGCGACGCCGGCCCCGGCGGCGATCCCGCTCAGCGCCTCGGCGGTTTCGAGCGCGTGCGCGCGCCCCTCGATGGCGCAGGGCCCGGCGATCAGCACCAGCGGCAGGTCGTTGCCGAGAATGACATCGCCGACGCGGACGTGACGGAGCGCGCTCATAGCGGACAGGCTCCTAAACTAGGCGCGACTGTTCGACCGCAGCTTCGATGAACGAGGCGAACAGCGGGTGCGGCTCGAACGGCTTCGACTTGAACTCGGGGTGGAACTGCACCCCGATGAACCACGGGTGCTCGGGAAGCTCGATGATCTCGGGCAGCTTGCCGTCGGGCGACATGCCCGAGAACACCACGCCGGCGGCCTCGAGCTGCGGGCGGTAGTTGACGTTGACCTCGTAGCGGTGGCGGTGGCGCTCGCTGATCCGCGTCGTCTGATAGATGCCGGCGATGCGGCTGCCCGGCTTGAGCTCGGCATCGTACGCGCCGAGCCGCATGGTGCCGCCGAGATCGCCGCGCCCGTCGCGGGTCTCGCGCACGTCGCCGCGCATCCACTCGGTGAGCAGGCCGACGACCGGGTGCTCGCAGGGGCCGAACTCGGTCGACGACGCGCCGTCGAGCCCGGCCATGTTGCGCGCCGCCTCGACCACCGCCATCTGCATGCCGAAGCAGATGCCGAAATAGGGTATGCGGCGCTCGCGGGCGTAGGTCACGGCCTCGGTCTTGCCTTCGGCGCCACGCTGGCCGAAGCCGCCGGGCACGAGGATGCCGTCGACCTCCTGCAGGCAGTTCACGCCGCCCTCCGATTCGAAGATCTCGGCTTCGATCCACTCGGCCTTGACGCGCACGTTGTTGGCGACACCGCCGTGGGTCAGCGCCTCGGCGAGCGACTTGTAGGCGTCGACGAGGCCGGTGTACTTGCCGACGATGGCGATGCTCACCTCGCCCTCGGGCGCGCGGATGCGGCTGACGATGTTCTCCCAGTTGGTGAGGTCGGGCGCGGGTGCGTCGCCGATGCCGAAGCGCGCCAGCACCTGGTCGTCGAGGCCTTCGCGGTGATAGCTGATCGGTGCGTCGTAGATGGTGTCGACGTCGAGCGCCGGGATCACCGCCTCCTCGCGCAGGTTGCAGAACAGCGCGATCTTCTTGCGCTCGGGAATCGGAATCTCGACCTCCGAGCGGCACAGCACGACGTCGGGCTGAATGCCGATCGAGCGCAGCTCCTTGACCGAATGCTGGGTCGGCTTGGTCTTGAGTTCGCCGACCGACGAGAGATACGGCACCAGGGTGACGTGCACGAAGCACGCGTGGTCGCGCGGAATCTCGTTGGCGAGCTGGCGGATCGCCTCGAGGAACGGCAGGCCCTCGATGTCGCCGACGGTGCCGCCGATCTCGCACAGCACGAAGTCCGCGTCGCCGGCGTCGGCGAGGATGAACTCCTTGATCGCGTCGGTGACGTGGGGAATCACCTGCACCGTGCCGCCGAGGTATTCGCCGCGACGCTCGCGCGCGAGCACGGTCGAGAAGATGCGGCCGCTGGTGACGTTGTCGTTGCGCCGCGCCGGCACGCCGGTGAAGCGCTCGTAATGGCCGAGGTCGAGGTCGGTCTCGGCGCCGTCGTCGGTGACGAACACCTCGCCGTGCTGATACGGGCTCATGGTGCCCGGATCGACGTTGAGATAGGGGTCGAGCTTGCGCAGCCGCACGCGATAGCCGCGCGCCTGGAGGAGCGCGCCGAGCGCCGCCGAGGCTAGACCCTTTCCGAGGGAGGAGACCACGCCGCCGGTTATGAATACGAACCGCGCCATGGACCCCTACGCTAACACAAGTTTGGCCGC
>JAZFVR010000355.1:0-3212 GCA_036447835.1 Alphaproteobacteria bacterium
TCGCGTCGATCTTCTGAGGACAAGGGGCCAGCAGCAAAAAAGGCCCCGCCGAAGCAGGGCCAGGGTCCGTCTTGCAGGGAGGTCGCCGCGCCAGCCCAGGAGACGGGAGGCCTAGAGAGCCGGCGCAGTACCTACCTACCCCTTGATATATGGCGCGCGTCTCTGGGAACAAGGGACAAAACAAGGCCCCGGACTGAGCCGGGGCCAACGTCGTGCGCAGGACTTACTCGGCATGCTTTTCCATCCATTCCCGCGCTAGCTTCTAGGCCTTCGAAATATCGGCTGGCGTCATCTGCTCGGCGCGGAGGTCGCGGTTCTCGCGTGCCGTCTCATTCCCCTGTGCCACGGCGAGGTTGTACCACATGTGGGCGCGCACGTAGTCCTCGGGCACGCCTTCGCCCGTGCCGTACATGGTGCCGAGGTTGGACTGGGCCTTAGCGTATCCCTGTTCGGCGGCCTTGGTGTACCACTTCTTGGCTTCGGCATAGTCCTGGAGCACGCCTTCGCCGTTGTCGTACGCCACGCCGACGTTGTACTGGGCGCGGGCCATACCCTGCTCAGCGGCCTTGGTGTACCACTCGATGGCTTTGGCATAGTCCTGGGGCACGCCCTTGCCCTTGTCGTACATGATGCCGAGGTAGTACTGGGCAGTGGCGCGTCCAAGCGCCGCGCGGGCCCTAAATACGCGCAACGCGGTAGCGTAGCCGCTGCTCTTGTAAGCCGTGACGCCCTCGCTAAGGTCCGGCACAGCAATCATGAGGTGCAGTAGCAGCAATGTTAGCGCTCCCCGCGTCTCAAGCGCTGCACGAGCTAACCCCTGTTCAGTTTCGAAGGCACGTATCGCCGCCACGGCCCTTTTGCCGAGAACCCCGTCAGCCGGGCCGGCGTCGTACCCAAGGGCGTTGAGGTAGGTTTGAATGGGCTGGATGCGGTCAGAATTCGCGGAGGTTTCCTCGTCGCCACTGAGCTCCTTATTCGGCCCCGCGGCTTCCGGCGTCTGCGCCTGCGCCGGCGCGCCGAGCGCGATCAGTAAGACGGCGGTGAGCACCAACCGTTTCATCGTTCACCTCGCCGACCGGCCCGCAGTATAGCGTTACCCCACTTCGAGCGAGTCTGCCACACCGGCGTCAGCTTCGCGTCCTTGACGCCCTTGTGTTCGGATCAGCGATCCATTGCCTAAATGCATCGAGCGACACAGAATAGAATCGTCCTTGGCCACTTGGCTTCCATAGAACTCTGCTTGGTTTGATGCGAATCACGCCTATCACGCGGCCATTTCTGTCGAGTATCGTTTCTTCCGTAAAAGTTGGAGCTTGGAATTTGTTGACGTAGCGCGGCATGGTAGTCACTCCCAAGTTAAATGACCGGGCCACTATATCTCTGCCGTCGAAGTTTGCCATCGATCTTCAAACTGACCCACTACCGGCGGCGGGGGAAGGCGCGGCCGGGCCGTCTCCCGCGCCGGTGCCGGTCGCGGACACGGAACGGACACGAGAAAAGAAGCGGCCCGCCCGGCATTCACGGGAAGACCGTTAAGTCTTTGATTTAGTTGGTGCGGGCGGAGGGATTCGAACCCCCAAGGCCGTGAGGCCAGCGGATTTTAAGTCCGCTGCGTCTACCGGTTCCGCCACGCCCGCATCCGATCTACCGGCCAACGCGCCAAGCTACCGCGCCCCCGCCCCCGGCGGCAACCACGCGCGTCAACCGCGGCCCGCGTCGAGCTTGTCGACGGGCGGCATGGGCTTGCGCCGGCTCCCCGTCGTGGTAGCCTAAACTCCCCGTCGTGACACGGTGGTGAAACGGAGGATCCATCATGAAATTGCGTGAGCGCGCACAGCGCACCGCCGATTCGGTGTTCAGGGCACTGCAGGCGTCGCCGAGCGAGGACCAGGCCAAGGCGGCGACCGACTTGATCGAGCGCGCCATCATCGACGTCGTGCTCAGCGAGCGCCAGCGCTGCGCCGGTGTCGCCATCGCCCATGGCACCCCCGACGCCGACATGGCCCACAAGATCGCCGAGGAGATCCGCCGCCACGAAGACGCGATGGTGGCCGGCCGCGCGGCCGACACGCGGTAATCCCCGCCCCCGGCGGCAACCACGCGCCTCACGCCTGGCCCGCGTCGACCTCCTCGAGCGGGTTGGCGCCCAATCGCGCGAGCGCCTCCGAGAGCGCGGCGAGCGCGGCGGCGAGGCGCGCCTCGTCGACCGCGCGCAGGACCAGCTTCACCCCGAAGGCGCCCGAGCGATAGTAGGGATAGCTACCGATCTCGACGTCCGGGTAGTCGTTCTGCACCGCGGCGAGCGCCGCGGCGATGGCGCCCTCGGGCAGATCGACGGCGAGCGTGCGCGCGCGCATCGGCTCACCGCCGACGAGCCGGTGCTTCACGCCCTCGAACATCGCCTGCATGATGCTCGGCACGCCGGCGAGCACGAACACGTTGGCGATGCTGAAGCCCGGCGCGCCGCTCACCGGGTTGTCGACGAGCTCGGCGCCCTCGGGCATGTCGGCCATGGTGAGCCGCGCCTCGTTGAGCTCGAGGTCGCTGCCCTTGTAGAACACCTCGAGGATCGTGACCGCCTGCGCGTTGCGCACCAGCGGCAGGCCGAACGCCTTGGCCACGGCAGCGGCGGTGATGTCGTCGTGGGTCGGGCCGATGCCGCCGGTGGTGAACACGTAATCGCAGGTCGCGCGCAGCGCGTTGACCGCGGCGACGATGGCATCCTCGTCGTCGGCGACGACGCGCACCTCGGCGAGCCGCACGCCGACGCCGTTGAGCCGCTCGGCGAGATACGGCAGGTTGGCGTCGCGGGTGCGCCCCGAGAGGATCTCGTTGCCGATGATGAGCAGCGCGGCGGTGACGGTGCGTGACATGGCCTCTCGCTCGCGGGCCGCCCAACGCCTGGGCGCTTAGGCTGCAAGTCAAGAATTCGTCGAATTATTTTTCACCACCAAGACACAAAGACACCAAGGATTTCATTAGCTTCTTGGTGCCTTAGTGTCTTGGTGGTGGGTCTCTTCGTACGCGCATCGGGATACCAAGTGTCGGTGTCCGAACACTAGCTTGCGCCATCGACCCGGAACAGGTTGTAGACCGCGCGCCGCCTCTCGTCGAGCCCCCTGTTATAGAGCTTGTTGACCGTGGTGTCGGGCCGCGGCGCCCACGCCTCGGTGGCTTCGGCCAGCGCCTCGTCGAGCATCCAGCGGTGGGGG
>JAZFVR010000356.1:0-6704 GCA_036447835.1 Alphaproteobacteria bacterium
CCATTTCTCGGCGAGCCGCGCGCGCACCAGCGACAGCGGCAGGTACTGGTCGGTGCGGTCGCCGTCGATGTCGCCCATGGGCATGGTCTCGATCAGCGTCAGGTCGAAACCCTCGGCGCCGCACCAGGCGACCATGCCGTCGATCTCGTCGTCGTTGATGCCGTTGAGCGCGACGGTGTTGATCTTGACCCCGAGCCCGGCGTCCTTGGCCGCGGCGATGCCCCCCATCACCTGCTCGAAGCGGCCCCAGCGGGTGATGGCGCGGAACTTATCGGCATCGAGCGTGTCGAGCGAGACGTTGACCCGGCGCACGCCGGCATCGATGAGGTCGCCGGCGAAGCGCGCCAGCTGGCTGCCGTTGGTGGTCAGCGTGAGCTCGTCGAGCGCGCCCGTCCCGAGATGGCGGCCGAGGGCGCGGATCAGCCATATGACGTTGCGCCTGACCAGCGGCTCGCCGCCGGTCAGCCTGATCTTGCGCACGCCTAGCCGTATGAAGGCACCGCACAGCCGGTCGAGCTCCTCGAGCGTCAACAGGTCGGCCTTGGGCAGGAACGTCATGTCCTCGGACATGCAGTAGACGCAACGGAAGTCGCAGCGGTCGGTGACCGAGACCCTGAGATAGGTGATGTGGCGGCCGAACGGATCGATCATCGCGTTGTGTCTTTCCCTGACTTCGTGCTTCCCCGCAGGCTACAGATACCGGCCGCGGAGTCAAATGACCTGAGTCAAATATCGCCACCGCGCGCGTTCGGCAAGGGCGGGGCGATGGTCAACCCGCGAGATCCGGGCTCACGCGGGCAGGCGCGGCGGCGGCGCGGCGACCTTGCGCCGGGCCTCGCGGTGGACGATGTAGAGGTTGCTGCCGACGACCACCGCCGCGCCGAGAAACACCGCGCCGCCGGGCACGTCGCCCCAGACCAGGTAGCCGAACAGCATCGCCCAGATCAGCGCCGAGAACTCGAAGGGCGCGACGACGGCCACCGGCGTGAGGCGGAAGGCCTCGAACATGAGGTACGCGCCGATGCTGCCGGTGAGGCCGACGCTGGCGAGCAGGAGGCCGTCGGCGAGCGGCGGCGTCACCCATTGGAAGGGCATGAACGCCCCGCCGACGACGATGTTGAGGAGCGTGAAGTAGAGCAGGATGGTGGCGCTCGATTCGCTGCGGCTGAGGCGCCGCGTCACCGTCATGCCGATGGCGAACAGCACGCTCGAGACGATGGCCAGCAGCGCCGCCGGCTCGAGCACGCCGGCGCCCGGACGGACGACGATGACGACGCCGACGAACCCCACCCCCACCGCCGCCCAACGCCGCGCGCCGACGTGCTCGCCGAGGAGCGGCACCGAGAGCGCGGTCATGAACAACGGCGCCGAGAAGGCGATGGCGACGACGTCGGCGAGCGGCATCATGCTGATCGCCAGGTAAAAGCTGATCAGCGCGCCGAGGATCAGCCCGCCGCGCCAGAGGTGGGCGCCGAGCCGCCGGGTGCGCGCCTTCGCCCAGCCGCCGTCGCGCCACACGATGACCGCGCAGGAGATCATCCCGAACACGCCGCGGAAGAATATCACCTGCATGACCGGGTAATCGGCGGTGATCCACTTGACCACCGCGTCCTGCACCGAGAACACGAACACCGCGGTGAGCATGCAGGCGATGCCGCGGCCGGGCACGTCGGCGGAAGCGGCGGTGGTCGAAGCTGCGTCGTGTTGCACGGCGGACCCTGAACATTGGTGCGCGCGACTGTAACAGGTCGCGCGCTGTGCCTCGGAGCGATTCATGTGGAAGTTGCTGGCGACGATCACTGCCGGCCCGTCGTGACCCGACGCATCGGTCGCTTTCGGTAGGTAGCCAACGGCTTCAAGTCCCACCATACTTTCGTTCTCGCGATGCCAGGCCGGAGAAGGCCCGGTCGTGCACGCGGCCGAGCGTGACCACGGCCGCAACCGCGCCAATCGCGGCGAGGAACATGTCCCATTGCGTGTCCCAGGTGTCGCCCTGGGTGCCGAGGAACGCAGCCGCCGACTCGCCCATGATCACGGCGCTCCACCACTCGAGCATCTCGTAAAAGGCACTGAATGCGAGACAAACCGAGACGACCAGAATCGCCAGCCACTTGCTGTGCCGAAGCGGGGATCGGCGAACCAGGATCTCTCGTACGGCGATGGCGGGGATGAACCCTTGGGCGAAGTGCCCCAGACGATCGTAATGGTTGCGCGACAGGTCGAATGCGTCCTGGAACCAGAAACCGACCGGGACTTCGGCGTATGTGTAATGGCCGCCGATCATGAGTATGACCGCGTGCACGAAGATCAGCCGGTAGAGCAGCATGGTCAGTCGAAAGCGGCGCCAAGTGAATACCAGGACGGGGATCACGATGATCACCGGCAACACCTCGAGAAACCAGGTGAGCCCGTCGTGCGGCGAAATGCCGGACAGTCCGAGAACTCCCGCCGCGAGAGCGAGCAGAAGCACGGGTTCGTAATCGCGTCTCATAACCATTGCAGGGTCTCGCTCAGGCCGAGCGCGGGGGAGGCGGCGGCGCGGCGATGCTTCCCCGCGCCTCGCGGCGAATGATGTAGAGGTTGCTGGCGACGATCACCGGCGCGCCCGTGAGCACCGCCGGTCCCGGCACGTCGCCCCACAGGACGAAGCCGAACAGCGCCGCCCACACCAGCCCCGAGTAGTCGAACGGCGCGATCACCGCGACCGGCGCATGGCGGAACGATTCGACCACGAAGAAGGCGCCGAAGCCGCCGATCAGCCCGAGCGCGGCGAGCAGCGCGGCGTCGGCCGGCGTCGGCGTCACCCACTGGAACGGCACGAAGCCGGCGCTGGCGACGATCGAGGTGAGCGTGAAATAGAACATGATCGCCCCCGACGATTCGCTGCGGTTGAGGCTGCGCGTGGCGATCATTGCGCCGGCGTAGAACAGGCTCGCGGCGACGACGAGCAGCGCCGCCGCGTCGAACGCCCCGCTTCCCGGGCGCGCGACGATGAGAACGCCGACGAACCCCACCACCACCGCCGCCCAGCGCCTCGCGCCGACGTGCTCGCCCAAGAGCGGCACCGACAGCGCGGTCATGAACAACGGCGCCGAGAACGAGATCGCCATCGCGTCGGCAAGCGGCATGCTGCGGATCGCCAGGTAGTAGCAGACGAGCGCGCCCATGAGCAGCGCCGCGCGGCCGAGGTGGTGGCCGAGCCGCCGCGTGCGCAGGCTCGCCCGGCCGCCGGTGCGCGAGACGACGAGCGCGCAGGGAATGAGCGCGAAGAGACCGCGGAAGAACAGGATTTCCATCACCGCGTAGTCGGCGGTGAGCCACTTCGCCATGGCGTCCTGGATCGAGAAGACGAGCACGCCGACGAGCGCGTAGGCGATGCCGCGGGCGGGGGCGTCGGCGGTCGCGGTAGAGACGCTGGTCGCGGGCACGGCGGCGCCCGTATCAGGCGTCGTCGCCGTTCTTCTCGCCGGGCGGCGCGCCTTGGGGCGTCCTCCCCTCTCCCTGCGCCTTCTCGTACATCTCGCGCGCCTTCTGCTGCTCGCGCTCGCGCAGGTCGTCGTCTGTGGTGCGCGTCGTCGGCCTGGGGCGCGTCGCCATCGGTTGCGGCGCCTCGAACTGGACCATGACGCGGCAGTCCTCGCACATCTTGATGCGCTCGATCGCGTCCGCGTCGCCGGCGAACATCGAATGATCGGCCAGCTTCTCGATCATGCGCTCGACGGTCGAGCGCACGCCGAACAGCTTGCCGCAGCGCACGCAGGCGAACGGCTCCTCCTCGTTGAGCACGATCGTATCGCGTGCGTCGTCGCGGAAGTTGAGGCGGGGGACCAGCGTGATCACCGATTCGGGGCAGGTGGCGCGGCACAGCCCACACTGCACGCAGGCGTCCTCCTGGAAGCGCACCATCGGCTGTTCGGGGTTGTCGGTGAGTGCGCCGGTGGGGCAGGCCCCGATGCACGCGAGGCACATGGTGCAGCCCTGGGTATCGACCTCGACCGCGCCGAACGGCGCGCCCGCGGCGAGCGCCACGCTGTCGACCGGCTTGGGCGCGTGGGCGTGAAGATGCCTGAGCGCCAGCATCGTCCGCGTGCGCTTGCCACCCATCGGCAGGAACGTGCCCGCCTCTGGCGCCGCCGGCGTGTCGAGGCCGTAGAGTTGGCGCTCGACCGCCTCGGGGTCGCCGGCGTCGATGATGGCGACGCGGCCGGTGCCGTAACCGAGACCCGCCATGACCGCCTCGGCGAGCGCGGCCTGGCCTTCGAGCGCCGGCAGGTGCTCGCGGTTCGCGGGCCCGGTAAGCACGCGTATCTGCGCCGCGCCGTAGGCGAGCGCGGCGGCGAAGAAGTCGAGGCCCACCTGCGTCGCCTCGTTGAGCGCGAAGGGCAGCACCCGCGTCGGCAGGCCGCGGCCGTGGCGCGCCATCGCGCCGATCATCTCGTCGCCGTGGCGCGGGTCGTGCACGAGCAGCACCGGCTGCGTCCCGCCGGCATCGCGATAGGCGCCGAGCAGCGTGCGCAGGCGCCGGAAGACGCTGTCGCCGGCGGGCAACGCGTAGGTGGCGGCGCCGGTCGGGCAGACGCTGGCGCAGGAGCCGCAGCCGGCGCAGACGTTGGCGTCGATGGCGACGTGATCGCCGTCGGGCACGATCGCCGAGGTCGGGCAGACGTCGAGGCAGCGCGTGCAGCCGATGACGTCGCTGCGCGAATGGGCACAGAGGTCGGCGTCGTAGGCGATGTAGATCGGCTTGTCGAATTCGCCGACCATGTCGGCGATGTCGTAGAGCGCCTTCTGCACCAGCGCCGGGTTGCCGGGGTCGGGGTTGAGGTAGCCGTCGCGCTTCTCGGGCGCCGGGAACAGCGCCGGTCCGCCCGAAAGATCGAGGATGAGGTCGCAGCGCGAGGTCGCCCCGGCCTGGCCGTCGCCGAACTCGAGCGTCGCGCGCGACGACGGCTGCGTCGCCGCGTAGTCGTCGACGGTAAGCTCGAAGGCGCCCAGGTGCCCGCGCGCCGCGGTTATGGTGCCCTTGAACACGGGCACGTCCATGAGCCCGGGCGGCTCGACGCCCTTGGGCGCGGTCAGCAGCACGGTGACGTCGAGCCGGCCGCCGAGCTGCTTCGCCGCCGCGATCGCCGTCTCGTCGCGCCCGTAGACGAGCGCCACGCCCTGGCTCTCCATCGTCAGCGCCGGCGTCGGCTCGACGTCGAGCGCGGCCTCGGCCAGGAGCGCGGCGATCTTGGCGGTGGCGTCGTTGGCTTCGTCCGACCAGCCGGCGCGCTCGCGGATGTTGGTGAAGCCGAGCGCGGCGCCGGGGTTGCTGTCGTCCTGCACCTCGGCGAACAGCGGCGCCTCTTGCGTGCAGGCGACGATCAGCGGCCCCTCGCCGAGCAACGCGCGCTGGAACTCGCCGAGCTGGGCGCGGCACAGCTGGGTGTGCACCGTGGGCGCTTCGGCCGCGCCGCAGGCCTTGGCGAGCGCCGCGGCATCGAGCGGCATCGTGCCCTCGCAGTTGCAGACCAGGATTCTCTTCTTGTTGATTTCCATGCCGTCGCCGTGGCCCGGGCCGGCGTGCCTCCGCCCGCCTCGCTTATAGACGCTCGCGTGGATGATTTCGACCCGAAAGTATATGGCCGCCCTCGCCGGCGCCTAGAGACGCCGTGCGGCGCCGTCGTTATACTGACGCCGGAACCGCGGGAGGAACCGGGTGGCCGGCAACGACGCGTCGCCGCGCGACATGATGAACACCCACGAGGTCGCCGAGTACCTGCGCATCAAGGAGCGCAAGGTCTACGACCTGGTGAAATCGGGGCGCATTCCCTGCACACGGGTCACCGGCAAGTGGCTGTTCCCGAGGTACCTCATCGACCAATGGCTGGCCGAGAACGCGCTCGCCTACGCCGGCGCGGGCGTCGCCGCGCCGCCGCCGGTGGTGGCGGGGAGCCACGACCCGCTGCTCGAATGGTGCGTCGGCCAGGCAGCCTCGGGCCTCGCCGTGCTCCCCGGCGGCAGCCTCGACGGCCTGCAACGGCTGGCGGCCGGCGAGGCGGCGGTCTGCGGCCTGCACGTGCGCGACGCCGAAACGGGCGAGTACAACGTGGCCCTCGTGCGCCGGAGCCTCGCCGGGCTCGGCGTCGTCGTCCTCGAATGGGCGTGGCGCGAGCAGGGGCTGGTGACGGCGCCGGGCAACCCGCTCGCCATCACCGGCCTCGCCGATCTGAGAGACAAGGGCGCGCGCGTGGTGCAGCGCCAGCACGAGGCCGGCAGCCAGCTGCTTTTCCTCGACCTGCTCGCCGCGGCCGGGGTCGAGGCGTCGCAGCTGACCCTGTTGCCCGAGCCGGCGCGCAGCGAGACCGAGCTTGCGCTCGCCGTGCTCGAAGGCAAGGCCGACGCCGGCCTCGCGGTCGCCGCCGTCGCCCGCCAGTTGCGCCTCGGCTTCGTGCCGCTGGCGCGCGAGCGCTACGATCTCGTCTTGCGCCGGCGCGACTACTTCGAGCCGCCGTTCCAGAAGCTCCTCGCCTTCGCCCGCTCGCCGGCGCTGGTGAAACGCGCCGCCGAGCTCGGCGGCTACGACTGCTCGGGGCTCGGCAGCGTCGTCTACAACGCGCCGTGAAGTGTATTTGGAAGTTCTACCACAGAGACGCAGAGATATATAGAAACAAAAACATCAATACCGCCAAACCACAAAGACACCAAGAAGTGTTTATAAT
>JAZFVR010000357.1:0-2121 GCA_036447835.1 Alphaproteobacteria bacterium
CGCATCCACCGCCTCTACTACGGCGCCCCCGACCCCAAGGGCGGTGGCGTCGAGCACGGGCCGCGCATCTTCACCCAGCCCACCTGCCACCACAAACCGGAAGTCTACGGCGGCATCGCCGAACGCGCGGCCGGCGAGCTGCTGAAGGCATTCTTCCGCGAGCGGCGCTAGGAGCCTGTCCAGGTAATGGTCACGGGCTGCACCGCGTTTTCGAGGCCTCGGGCTAGGATGGCGTTGCGCCGCGATGCTGGGCGCATCGCAAGCGACGGCAGACGACGTTCCGGGGCCTCGAAAACGCGGCCCGTTCGGGTCGACCCAGGAGGTGCGATTGCGGCGTCGCAAAGGCTTGGCGATGCTCCAGCATCGCCGGCGCCTCCGCTTCTGGCACTCGCGCATCCTGGGTCGATGTAGCCCATGACCATTACCCGGACAGGCTCCTGGGCGTCAGCTCGGGCCCGCGGTCGGGTGGGCGGTCGTCTGGCTGGCCGAGGGCGACGCCGAAGCCGGGTAGACGGCGTAGAAGAAGGTGACTTTCCCCTTCGCCTCGTAGACGAGCGCGGTGTCCTTCGGGATCCACAGGATGTCGCCGGGCCCGGCCTCGTAAACGTCGTCGCCGACACGCAGCGTGAAGTCGCCGTCGGCGATGAACAGCACCTCGTCGTAGGTCACCGTCCACGCGATCGCGCAGTCCTCGAAGGTGCCGATGCCGGCGCCCATGGTCCCGCTGACGCCTGCGTTGACGGTGGCGAGCACCGCCGCGCCCTGGTCGTTCGGCGTCAGGTCGAGGTCGCCCTTGCGAAACATCTTGACGCCGGTCATCTCGGTTCCTTCTTCACTTGCGTTGCGCCGCCGCTCACCCGCGCTCGAGGGCGCGCCAGGCGATGTCGCGGCGGCAGAAGCCTTGCGGCCAGTCGATGGCGTCGACCGCGGCGTAGGCGCGCGCCTGCGCCTCGGCGGTTGTCGCCCCGGTGGCGGTGACGCCGAGCACGCGCCCGCCGGCCGCGGCGATGCGGCCGTCGATCGCCTCGGTGCCGGCGTGGAACAGCGTGACGCCGGGAAGGCACGCGGCGGCGTCGAGGCCGCGGATCTCGGAGCCGGTCTCGTAGGACCCCGGGTAGCCCTTCGACGCCATCACCACGCACACCGCGGCGTCGTCGCGCCAGCGCAGGTCGAAGCGGTCGAGCACGCCGTCGCGCGCGGCGAGGAGCGCCGGCAACAGGTCCGATTTCAGCCGCGGCACGAGCACCTGCGTCTCGGGGTCGCCGAAGCGCACGTTGTACTCGAGCACCTGCGGCCCGTTGGCGGTGAGCATCAGCCCGCAGTAGAGCACGCCGCGGAAGGGTCTTCCCTCGGCCGCCATCGCCGCGACCGTCGGGCGCACGATGCGCGCCATGATCTCCTCGGCCATCGCCGCGTCGACCGCGGGCGTCGGCGAGTACGCCCCCATGCCGCCGGTGTTGGCGCCGACGTCGCCGTCGCCGACCTGCTTGTGGTCCTGCGCCGCGGCGAGCGGCAGCGCGTGCGCGCCGTCGACCAGCGCATGGAAGCTCGCCTCCTCGCCCACCAGCGCGTCCTCGACGACGAACTCGGCCGCCGCGTCGCCGAGGCCCGCGGCGAGGCGGTCGACCGCGGCGCATGCCTCGTCGACGCTCGCCGCCACCACCACGCCCTTGCCGGCGGCGAGTCCGTCGGCCTTGACCACGATCGGCGCGCCACGGGCACGGATATGGGCCTTGGCCTTCTCGCTGTCGTCGAAACGGGCATAGGCCGCCGTGGGGATGCCGTATTTGGCGCACAGGTCCTTGGCGAAGCCCTTCGAGCCTTCGAGCGCGGCGGCGCGGGCGTCGGGCCCGAAGGCCTTGATCCCGGCCGCCTCGAGGCGGTCGACGAGGCCGGCGACGAGCGGCGCCTCGGGGCCGACGACGACGAAGTCGATGCCCTCGGCGCGGCAGGTGGCGGCCATGCCGTCGATGTCGGTCGCCGCGACGGGCAGGCACGTCGCCACCTCGGCGATGCCGGCGTTGCCCGGCGCGCAATAAAGCGCGTCGGCGAGCGGCGAGGCGGCGAGCGCCCAGCACAGCGCGTGCTCGCGCCCGCCCGAACCGACCACGAGAACCTTCA
>JAZFVR010000358.1:0-3163 GCA_036447835.1 Alphaproteobacteria bacterium
TTGTTCATCGATCCCGTTCTAGTCAAGCAATGTTTGCACAGCCCCCATACGCCCGCTCAGAGCTTTTCAGCATAGCGCGCGTGCGCCATTTGTTGCAATTCGGCAATCCAGCGCGACGTTCCGATCAGGGTCACGACCCGCTGTCACGCCGGTTGGTTGGCTCCTTCCGCTTCGCGGTTCGATAGCGGACATTCCGACGGGCTTGCTCGAACGTCAGCTATGGCCGGAAGCAGCCGAAGGCGCAGAACGACGGCTTCGGCCCGCGGGCCGAGCTTCAGCGTACCGATCGACGACGCAGGCGCGCCGCCTGCGCGGCGGGTCGCCTGGGCGGTGGCGTTTCGCTAGAGCGCCGAGGCCACCTTGAGGCCTTCGAGGACGGCTTCCTCGGCGGTGCGCGGGCTGAGGCAGTCGCCGATGAGGTGGACCTCGCCGGGCCACTCGGCGAGCTCGGCCTCGAGGCCGGCGACGCGCTCGTGGCCTTGTGCCAGCACCAGCGTGTCGACCCCGTCGCAGATCACCGCCTCGCCGCTGGTGATGTGCTGGAGGAAGACCGAATCGGCGTCGGCGCCGTAGAGCCGCACGTAGGGGATGATCTCGACGCCGAGCCGGTGCAGCGTGCCGACCCAGCTGTCGCGCACGTATTGCTGGATCGTCTGGCCCGGCATGTAGCCGTTGACGCAGAGGCGCACGCGGCAGCCGTCGCGCGCCAGCTTCTCGGCAAGCCCGAGGCCGACCCAGTCGCAGCGCCAGTCGGCGACGACCACCGAGGCGCCGACGTTGGCCTCGTCGCGCAACACCTGCCAGGCGTCGACGATATGCGCCTCGTCCGCGCCCTCGATGCGGGGGCGCCGGGCGCGGGCGCCGGTGGCGACGATCACCGCGTCGGGCGCGTCGCGCGCGACCAGCGCCGCATCGACCGTGGTGTTCCTGACGACCTCGACGCCGGCGAGCGCCATCTCGCGCGCCAGGTTGGTGACGATGCCGCCGAACTCGGCGCGCCCGGGCAGCAGCTGGGCGAGCAGCGCCTGGCCGCCGAGCTGCGGGCCTGCCTCGTAGAGCGTCACGTCGTGGCCGCGCTCGGCGGCGACGGCGGCGGCCTTCATGCCGCCGGGCCCGCCGCCGGCGATAAGCACCTTGCGCGCCGTGGCCGCCGGAACGCGCGCGCCGTATGTCCGCTCGCGCCCGGTCTCGGGGTGCTGGATGCACGAGATCGGATAGCCCCCCAGCATGTGGCCGATGCACGCCTGGTTGCAGCCGATGCACGCGCGGATGTCGTCGCTGCGCCCGGCCGCGGCCTTGTTCGCCATCTCGGGATCGCAGATCATGGCGCGGGTCATGCCGCACATGTCGGCCTGGCCGCTCGACAGCACCTGTTCGGCGATCTGTGGCTGGTTGATGCGCCCGGCGACGAACACCGGCTTGGTCACCTTCTCGCGCACGCCGGCGGCATAGGGCGCCACGTAGCCGGTTTCGACGGTCATCGGCGGCACGATGTGGACCGAGCCGGCGAAAGTCGCCGACGACCCGGCGATGATGTTGAAGTAATCGAGCGCCCCGTCGAGCGCCACGCACGCCTCGATGACCTCGTCGACCGTGAGCCCGTCGAGGCTCTTCTCGTCGCCCGAGATGCGCATGCCGACCACCATGTCGCCGGCCTTGGCGCGTACGTCGGCGATGATCTCGCGCAGGAAGCGCAGGCGGTTCCCGGGGCCGCCGCCGTAGTCGTCGTTGCGGACGTTGACCCGCGGGTTGAGGAACTGCGCCGGCAGATAGCCGTGGCTGGCGACGATCTCGACCCCGTCGAGACCGGCCTTCCTCATGCGCCGCGCCGCGTCGCCGTAACCCGAGACGACCTCGGCGATGAGCTCGCGCGGCATCGGCATCGGCATCACGTGGAAGCGCTCGTTGGGCGTCGCCGACGGCGCATAGGAGACCGGCGCGCTGCCGTCGAGCGATTCGATGATCTCGCGACCGGGGTGGAAGAGCTGGCCGAACACCTTGCAGCCGTGGGCGTGGCAGGCCTCGGCGACGCGCCAGTAGCCGGGGATGCAGTCGTCGCTCGTCGCCGAGATCGTGTGCGTGGTGAAGAATGCGGTCGCGTGCACCGCCGCCACCTCGACGATCACCAGCCCGGCGCCGCCCGCCGCGCGCGCCTCGTGGTAGGCGACGAGGTCGTCGTTGGGGGCGCCGCCGGTGACCAGCGTGGTCATGTGCCCGGTCGAGAAGATGCGGTTCTTGAGCGTGACGCCGCGCAGCTCGAGCGGCGAAAACAGGTGCGGAAACTGCGCCGATGTCATGGTGTTCGGGCCGCCGTCACGGGGGTTGCGGGCGGAAAAGTCTACAGGCGAATGGGAGGCGCCGCCACCCCGCGGCCCGCGCATATCCGTCGCTGCCCGGCGTCCGGCATGATTGCGCGCTGTCTCCGGTTAAGGTTAATTCGCCCAAGAACCGGGCGCGGCGACGCGAATCGGTAACTCAGGAGCAAAATATCGCGCGAATTTGGGCGCCACGGCGCATGAAGTGGCAACATCCGGCCTAGAATTGATGTATACTCTCAGCCGGTTGTCCGTGCCGTATGAGGCAGGGCGACCGGCGGCAAGGGGAGGCGATATCTGTGGGAGGACATCGCAAGACGAAGACGCTCGGCGCGGGCCATCGCCAATACATGGCCGCGTTCGCAGCGCACGCTCTGCGTGCGGCGGCGGTCTTTGGTTTCGTCCTTGTCATCGGCAGCGGCGATGCCAGGGCGGACCACGACGCGGGCGCGTTCGTCCAGGATATCGGCGACAAGATCATCGGGCTGATCAAACGGGACGACCTGTCGCGGCCCGAGCGCGACGAAGGATTCCGCAGGCTGTTCATCGCCCACATCGAACTCAAGGTGGTGAGCCGCGTGGCGCTCGGCCGCTACCGCAAGTTGGCGACCGAGGCGCAGTACGCGCGCTACCAGGCGATCTACCCGGACTACGTGCTCGAGGTCTATGGCGGTCTGTTCGCGAGCTACAAGGGCGAAACCCTCACGATTGTCAGCAGCACGCCGATGAGAGGCGGCGACGTGCTCGTCAGCGGCGAGGTCGAGCGGCCCGAAGCACCGATCGTCAAGATCGCGTTCCGCGTGCGCAAGATCGACGACAGGTTCAAGATCCTCGACGTCATGGTCGAG
>JAZFVR010000359.1:0-2730 GCA_036447835.1 Alphaproteobacteria bacterium
TGCCGTTCGCGGTTTCCTGACCATAGACCCTGCTCACGCGGCCACGTACCGGCAGCGGCAACGTACCGCGTGCCGCGGAAAACGAGCGGGTGGCCCAGGCGGGCCTCTGTCCCGTCGCCGACAGCGCGGCGACTGCGGTATCGGTGGCGGTCGCGGATTGCGTGGTCTCGGGCTTGCTGTCGGGCGGCGCCGGGGCGGTCATGATCCGTTCGAGAAGCCCACGCAGATCCTTGGCTTCCGAGGCGAGCCGCGCCACGCGCTTCTCGGCCTGGCGACGTTCGTTCAGGGTGGCGTCCTGCAGCGCCGATTTTCGCTCGAGCAGCGCGGCGACCTGCCGTCGCGAGGCGGCGAGCTCGGCGGCCGCCGCGGCGATCTTGCCCTTCTCGGCGGCCATGTCGCGGCGCAAACCGGCGAGCCTCGCCAGCTCGTCGCGCAAGCTCCGTGCGTCGTTGTCGAGCGCCGGCACCGCGGCGCTGAGCAGGAGGCTCGTTCGGACGGTGTCGGTCAGCGTCGCCGTGGTGGCGAGCAGCGCCTCGGGCGGCCGGCGGCCGAGGCGCTCGAGCGCGCCGAGCGTGGCCACGAGGTCGGCGCGCCGGCGGCCCAACCCGGCGGACGCCGCCATCTCGGCCTGGGCCAGCTCGGCGAGCCGTCCTTCGAGCATGGTGAGGCGTTCCTCGTGGTTTTGCACGGCGCGCGCCGTGGTCACCAGCTCGGCTCTTAGCGCGACGATCGCGCGCTCGAGGCTGGCCGCCTTGCTTTCGAGCGCGCGCTCGTGGCTGCGGCCCTCGGCGAGTGCGCGCTCGACCGATTCGAGCTTGCGGTTGACGTCGCCTGGCGCCGCCCAAACCGGCGCCGCGACGGCGAGCGCGAGAGCGATCGCGGCGGCGGTTCTCGTGTCACGCGCTTTCACGCGAGCACCCGTCGTTCGCCCGTCGCGCGCGTGGCTGCCGGCGCGAGCAGCGATTCGCCGGTCATCTCGGCGGGCTGCGGAACGCCGAGGAGCGCCAGCAGCGTCGGCGCCACGTCGGCCAGGCGGCCATCGCGCAGGCGGGCGTCCTGCGCCGCGGCGCCGGCGATGACGAACGGCACCGGGTTCGAGGTGTGGGCGGTGTGGGCCTGTTGCGTCTCGCGGTCGCGCATCATCTCGGCGTTGCCGTGATCGGAGGTGATGACGAGCGCGCCGCCGGCGGCGGCAACCGCGCTCTCGAGCCGGCCGAGGCAGGCGTCGACCGTCTCGACCGCGCGGATCGCGGCCTCGAGGTTGCCGGTGTGGCCGACCATGTCGCCGTTGGCGTAGTTGACGACGACGAGGTCGAAGCGGTCGCTCTCGATGGCGGCGACCAGCCGGTCTGTCACCTCGTGGGCCGACATCTCGGGCACGAGGTCGTATGTGGCGACCTTGGGCGATGGCACCAGGATGCGTTCCTCACCCGCGAACGGCGCTTCCTCGCCGCCGTTGAGGAAGTAGGTGACGTGGGCGTATTTCTCGGTTTCGGCGATGCGCAGCTGCCTGAGCCCCGCCGCCGCGACCGCCGTGCCGAGGATGCCGGAAAGATGGATCTGCGGGAACAGCGCGGCGAGGAAGCCGTTGAGCGCGACCGAGTACTCGGTCATGCCGCAGGCGGCGGCGAAGCGCACCGTCCTCGGCCGCTCGAAGGCGTCGAACGCCGGATCGAGAAGCGCCGTCAGGATCTGGCGCACGCGGTCGGCGCGGAAGTTGGCCATCACCACGCCGTCGCCGTCGTTCATGCCGGCGTAATCGCCGACGATGGTGGGGGCGACGAACTCGTCGGTCTCGCCGCGCGCGTAGGCCTGGGCGACCGCCGAATCGGCGTCCGCCGCACGCTCACCCTTGGCCGATACGAGCGCGTCGTAGGCCGTGGCGGTGCGCTCCCAACGGTGGTCGCGGTCCATGGCATGGTAGCGCCCGCCGATCGTCGCCATGCGCACGCCGGGCGAATCGGCGAGGGCGGCGGCGAAGTCGCGCAGGTAGCCGCGCGCGCTCTCCGGCGGCGTGTCGCGGCCGTCGAGGAAGGCATGCACGGCGACCGGCACGCCGTGCCCGGCGACGGCGCGGGCGAGTGCGGCGATGTGGTTCTGGTGGCTGTGCACGCCGCCCGGCGACATCAGCCCCATCAGATGGCAGGTGCCACCGCTTTCCCCGAGGCTCGCACTCAGCGCCGCGAGCGCCGGGTTGGCGGCGAGCGAGCCATCGGCGAGCGCGGCGTCGATGCGCGGCAGGTCCTGGGTGACGACGCGCCCGGCGCCGATGTTCATGTGCCCGACCTCGGAGTTGCCCATCTGCCCGTCGGGCAGCCCGACGTCGCCGTTCGACGCCTCGAGCAGGCTGTGCGGGCAGGCCGACACGAGCCGCCGCCACACCGGCGCGCGCGCCTGCGCGATGGCGTTGTTCTCGGCGTCGGCTCGGTGGCCCCAACCGTCGAGAATGCAGAGCACAACCGGGCGATAGCGGCGGGTCGAGGTCATGGGCGCGTTTTATACCAGCAAGCCTTTACCAATGGTAGCGACGGCGGTGGGCGGCGCGAGGGCATGCACCGGCGGTCGTGGAAGCGTGCGGATCGGGTTCGGCACCTGGGTTCAGGCGCCCAGCGCCGCTCCCTTTTCCGCCTCGAGCGCGGGCTCGGGCAGGGCCACCGCCCACATCTTCTCGAGATTGTAGAAGGCGCGGATCTCGGGGCGGAACAGATGCACGATGACGTCGCCGGCATC
>JAZFVR010000360.1:0-2585 GCA_036447835.1 Alphaproteobacteria bacterium
CCGCGCTGGCGCGCTATCTCGACCTCGCCGACCCGTCGTTCGACGCGGTCAAATCGTGGGTGCTGGGCCTGCGCCGCGATCTCGGCATCGCCCACACCCTCGCCGACCTCGGCGTGCGTGACGAGCACGTCGACGAACTCGTGCCGATGGCGGCGCGCGATCCCTCCTGCGGCGGCAACCCGCTGCCCATCGGCGAGCCCGAGCTGCGCGAGATGTTCCACAAGTCGATCCACGGCGAGCTGGCATAGGTCGGCCCGGCCGCGGCATCGCCCCGCGCGGCTTCCCCTTGCGGCAAAGGTATCGTCCAGGAGTCTCCGGCGGCGACAGTGGTAAGAGCTTATGTTAGCGTATCGAAACTAGCGGCGAGAGCCGCGGGACGTCCATCGATGACGATGGATGCAACATCAGAGGGGGGGCAATCATGAAGAGGCTCGTATTCGGTGGGTTGGCGGTCCTGCTCGTCAGCCTCCCACAGACCGTCGTGGCGCACATGAATGAGAAGCAGGAGGCGATCGTGAATGCGGAGATCCGCGCCTTCTCCCACCTGCTCTCCCACCGGCCCAAGACCGCGATCGACTTTTCGGAGGTGAGCGGCGAATACTGCTTCGACGCCGGATTGGGCCAGGGCGCGAACATGACCCACTTCGCGATCGACCCGAAGAAGAGCAGCGAGGACGTCATCGATTTCGTCGGTGCCCAGTCCATGGTGGATGCCGGCCTGGACGTCGGCAAGCTGCCCGAGTTCCCGGGCGAGCTCGGCAGCATGGCGCCGAACCAGTGGTACTACCTGCCCGCCGGCGCGCACGAGCCGCATCACGGCATGAGTTTCGGGATTCCGCTGTTGATGCGGGCCTCGAATATTCAGTAAAGGCTTCGCCGGCCCGGAGCAGGCCACGGGGTGGCGCCCCGCCCGATCCGATCGCCAGCGCTAAGAGATACGGCGCGCGCGTTGCACCGCACGCTGCATTGACGTAAATTCGGCACCGCATTCGGGTACGAAGCGGCGATGCAGACCGACCAGCAGGGGCTCGCGGTCACGGCGGAGAACGGCGAGGCGGTGGCGCATTTCGACGCCGCGGTCATCGACTATCTGGGCTTCGGCCACGAGCCCGTCGAGCACGTCAAGCGCGCCCTCGCCGCCGATCCCGGCTTCCCCCTGGCGCTCGCCCTGCGCGGCTCATTCTACCTCATGCTCGGCGTGCCCGCGGTGGCGCCCAAGGCGCTGACATGCCTGGCCGGCGCCGAGGCCGCGGCGACGACACCGCGCGAGAAGGGCCACGTCGCCGCGCTCGGCGCCTGGTGCGACGGCGACCTCGCGGGCGCGTTGCGCGCCTGGGAGGCGATCCTCGTCGACCACCCCACCGATCTCCTGGCGATCAGGCTCGCACACTCGCTCTACTTCGACCTCGGCGACAGCCGCAACCTGCGCGACAGCGTCGCCCGCGTGCTGCCGGCATGGGACGAGGGCCGCCCGGGCTACGGTTACGTCCTCGGCATGCACGCCTTCGGCCTCGAGGAATGCGACGACTACGCAAATGCCGAGGCCGCGGGCCGGCGCGCGGTCGAGATCGACCCGAGCGACATCTGGTCGGTGCACGCCGTCACCCACGTCATGGAGATGCAGGGGCGCCAGCGCGAGGGCATCGACTGGCTCGCCGGCCTCGAAGACCACTGGACGACGTGCAACTTCTTCCAGCACCACGTCTGGTGGCACCGCGCCCTCTACCACCTCGAGCTCGGCGAGCACGACGCGGCGCTGGCGCTCTACGACGCGCGCGTGCGCGACGACTTCTCCGAAATCGTCTACGACATGATCGACGCGGCGTCGCTCCTGTGGCGGCTCGAGCTTTGTGGCGTCGACGTGGGCGCGCGCTGGGGCGAGATCGCCGACAAGTCCGAGGCGCGCATCGGCGACCACCTCGACCCGTTCTCCGACGCCCACTTCATGATGGGCCTCGCCGGCGCCGGCCGCACGGACGCCATCGACGCCATGCTCGCCTCGATGCGCCGCTACGCCGCCGCCAACGACGTCACCGTGGCGCCGGTGATGCGCGACGTCGGCATCAACGCCTGCGCCGCGCTCGCCGCGTTCCGCGGCGGCGAGCACGACCTCGCCGTCGCGCTGCTGATGCCGTTGCGCTACGCGCTCCAGCGCATCGGCGGCAGCCACGCCCAGCGCGACCTGTTCGCCCAGACGCTGATCGCGGCGGCGCTGAAGATCGGGCGCTTTCCTCTCGCCCGCGCGCTCACCGCCGAGCGCAGCGCGCTCAAACCCAAGAGCCCGCGAAGCTGGACGCTCTACGCCCACGCCCTCGACGGCCTCGGCGACGCGGCAGGGGCGAGCGCGGCACGCGACAAGGCGGAGGCGCTGCTTGACGCCTGAGCGGGGGCCCTACCCCGCTTCGTCCGCCAGCGATAGCAGCGAGGCGTTGCCTCCGGCGGCGGTGTTGTCAACGGTGTAGCTGCGCTCGATGGCGAAGCGGTGGAGGTAGCGCGGGCCGCCGGCCTTGGGCCCGGTTCCCGACAGGCCCTCGCCACCGAACGGTTGCACGCCGACGACGGCGCCGATCATGTTGCGATTGACG
>JAZFVR010000361.1:0-3010 GCA_036447835.1 Alphaproteobacteria bacterium
ACATGGCCCTGGATTCGCGGGCCAAGCCCACTGCTGTCCGGTTGAACACGGCTGGGAGCCTGTATTGTCTTTCCCTCCCCTCGATGGGGATGGGCCACGGGAGGGTTGAAGGCGAAGCCTTTGCGCCGGAGGCCAGGCGACAGCCCTCGTCAGAATTAAGGGGACACCTTACTTAATTCAGTGTTGCACTTAATTCAGTGTCACAACCAAACGTGTGAATTAAGTAAGGTGTCCCCTTAATTGCAAAATTAGACCGGACAGCAGTAGGTCACGCCCGGGCATGACAGAAGGACGCGCGGGCTCGGCCGTTCGCGAGCGGTCGGCGGCGTCCGACCGCCGAACCCGCGGATTCAGCCGTCGAGGACCGCGAGCGGCTCGTGATAGGGGTGGCCGAGGTCGTCGGCCACCGCCTCGTAAGTGATCTTCCCCTCGTGAACGTTGAGGCCGGCGCGCAGATGCGCGTCATCCAGGAGCGCCTTCCGGTAACCCTTGTCGGCGAGCGCCACGGTGAACGGCAGCGTCGCGTTGTTGAGCGCGAAGGTCGAGGTCCGCGCCACCGCGCCCGGCATGTTGGCGACACAGTAGTGCACGACCTCGTCGACGACATAGGTCGGCTCGGCGTGGGTCGTCGGCCGGCTGGTCTCGGCGCAGCCGCCCTGGTCGATGGCGACGTCGACGATGACCGAGCCGCGCGGCATGTTGGCGATCATCTCCCGGGTGACCAGCTTCGGCGCCTCGGCGCCGGGCACGAGCACCGCGCCGATGACGAGATCGGCGCCATGGACATGGCTCTCGATCGATTCGACCGTCGAGAAGATGGTGTTGAGCGTCGGGCCGAACTGCATGTCGAGCTCCTGCAGCCGGCGCACCGACTTGTCGATGACGGTGACGTGCGCTTCGAGGCCCATCGCCATGCGCGCCGCGTTGGTGCCGACCACGCCGCCGCCGATGATGACGACGCGCGCCGCCGCCACGCCGGCCACGCCGCCGAGCAGCATGCCGCGGCCGCCCTGCTCCATCTCGAGGCAGTGTGCGCCGGCCTGGATCGACATGCGCCCCGCCACCTCGCTCATCGGCGCGAGCAGCGGCAGGCCGCCGCGGTCGTCGGTCACGGTCTCGTAGGCGATGGCCACAGCGCCCGATTCCATGAGCGCCTTGGTCTGCTCGGGGTCGGGAGCGAGGTGGAGGTAGGTGAACAGCACCTGGCCCTCGCGCAGCATCCTGCACTCGCCCGGCTGCGGCTCCTTGACCTTCACCACCATATCGGCGCTGGCGAAGATCTCCTCGGGCGTATCGGCGATGCGCGCCCCGGCGGCGGCGTAGTCGTCGTCATCGAGGCCGATCGCGTGCCCGGCGTTGGTCTGCACGACGACCTCGTGCCCGTGATGGGCCAGTTCGCGCACGGCCGAAGGAGTGAGCCCGACGCGGTATTCGTGTGTCTTTATCTCCTTGGGGACGCCGATGAGCATGGTTGTCCTCGACCTGCGTTGTGCCTGTGCGCGGAGCCGACTGCGCGACGTGATTTCGCGGCACGATGGGGCAGCCGCCGGATGCGGTCAACCGGATTCCGGCGGCCGCCGGCGGCCTTCGTTCAGGAAAACGCGAACGCCGCCATGCTGAGGCTCGCCCAGGCAAAGCTCGCGTGCAGCCGGCGACCGCGGGCGCCCGCACCGGCGGCGCCGAGGGCGACGAGCAGCGGCGTGAAATGGTCGGGTGTGGGGTGGTTGCGCGCCGCCTCGGGCGCCACGTTCAGGTATTGAACCAGATTGTCCTCGCGCCCCGCCTCGACCGCGCCCGTGAGCCAGTCGTCGAACGCCAGCGCGAACGCCGCCGGCGGGTCGTCGGGGGCGCCGCGTTCGCGCAGGTTGTGCGTCGCGTTGCCGCTTGCCAGCACGAGCACGCCTTCCGCGCGCAGGGGAGCGAGCGCGCGACCGAGCGCGAGGTGCTGCGCGCCGTCGCCCGGGCGCTGGATCGAAAGCTGCGTCACCGGCACGTCGGCGCCGGGGTACATGAGCATGAGCGGCACCCAGGCGCCATGATCGAGGCCGCGGTCGGGGTCGCTGTGGCAGCCGACGCCCGCCGCGGCGAGCAGGTCGACGCAGCGTTGCGCCAGCGCGGGCGCGCCCGGCGCCGGGTAGCGAAGCGCGTAAAGCGCCTCGGGAAAGCCGTAGAAATCGTGGATCGTTGCGGGCCGGGCCGCGGCGCTGACGCTCGGGCGCCCGGTCTCCCAATGCGCCGAGACGCAGAGCACCGCCTCGGGCCTGCCGAGTTCCGCCCCCAGCCCCTCGAGGAACCGGTGGCATGGCGTTGGCTCGAGCGCCATGGTCGGCGGACCGTGCGAAACGAAGATCGTGGGAAAGCGCGCCACGCCCTTCGCCCTATGAGTCGCTCATGCCCGGGCGCAGCATAGTGAACACGTTGTCGACGACGGTGTAGTCCATGTAGCCGAGGCGCGCCACGGGGCGGAACTTGCTCATGTCGATCATGCCGTCCGTGAGGATGGCGTCGTCGATGTGGATGCCGACGACCTCGCCGAGGACGATGGCGTTGGTCGAGGCGGGGTCGTTGCACGGCAGCACGACCGTCTCGAGATAGACGCACTCGAGATGCGCCGGGCAGCCGGCGACGCGCGGCGGCTCGACGCGGCGCGACGGCAACGCATCGAGACCGGCGAACGTGAACTCGTCGACCCCGGGCGCGACGTCGGCCGAGGTCGCGTTCATCTGCTCGCGGAGATGCTCGGGAACGACGTTGACGACGAACTCGCCGGTCTCCTCGGCGTTGCGCCGCGAATCCTTGAGCGGTTCGGGTCGCGCGACGCCGCCGGCGGCGAACATCACCACGAAGGGGTCGGTGGCGACGCCGTTGAAGAAGCTGTACGGCGCGAGGTTGACGACGCCGTCGCGGCTCAGCGTCGAGATCCAGCCGATCGGCCGTGGCACGACGAGGCTCTTGAACGGATCGCGGGCGAGGCCGTGGCCGTCGCGCCCGGGTTCGTAAAACACGGCGA
>JAZFVR010000362.1:0-4979 GCA_036447835.1 Alphaproteobacteria bacterium
CGCTTCATCCGTCAATCGATGCGCGTACCGCTGCTCTCCCGCGCGCACGAGATGTCGCTGGCGCGACGCTGGCGCGACGACGGCGACGTCGCGGCGCTGCACGAGCTGGTGACCGCCTACGTGCGCATCGTCGTCCGCGCCGCGTCGTACTATCGCCGCTATGGCCTGCCCATGGGCGACCTCATGCAGGAGGGTATCGTCGGGCTGATGATGGCGGCGGCGCGCTTCGACCCCGATCGCGAGGCACGGTTCTCGACCTACGCCGGGTGGTGGGTGCGCTCGGCGATGCAGGACTTCATCCTGCGCAACTGGTCGATCGTGCGCACCGGAACCACGGCGGCGCAGAAGGCGCTGTTCTTCAACCTCAGGCGTCTGCGCGCGCGCATGGGCGGCGACCCCGACAGCCCGCTCACGCCCGAGGCGCGAGACATGATCGCGGACGCGCTCAACGTCGCTGTGGGCAACGTCGAAATGATGGAGGGGCGGCTCGCCGGCGGCGACCAGTCGCTCAACGCGTGCGTCAGCGACGTCGACGAAGCCGAGTGGCAGGACCTGCTCGTCGACCCCGGGCCCTCGCCCGAGGAGCTGGTCGCCGATGCGCGCGACGCGGCGACGCGCTCGCGCTGGCTGGCCGCGGCGCTCGCCGAGCTCTCGACGCGCGAGCGCAGGATCATCGCCGCCAGGAGACTGCGCGACGACACCGTCACCCTCGAAGAGCTGGGCCGCAGGTTCGGCGTCTCGAAGGAGCGCGTGCGGCAGATCGAGCATCGCGCGCTCGACAAGATCAAGCGCTCGATCATCCGCCGGTCGGACGCCACCGGCGGGTTCGGCCGCTTCGGCGCCTGAACGTCTCTTCGTTCCGCTGCGCTCTGCGCCGGAGCTTTCGGGCGTCGCGCTTGACGCGCCACTCGCGCGCTGTCATCTGTGGCCGCGAGGGAACCGACGACCGGGAGGCAAGACGCCATGCGCAATCTGCGCGTCGACCGCGACCGCCTGTGGCAAAGCCTGATGGAGATGGCCGAGTTCGGCGCCACGCCCAAGGGCGGCTGCCGCCGGCTGGCGCTGAGCGACGAGGACAAGCAAGGGCGCGACCGCTTCGTCGAGTGGTGCGAGGCGGCGGGCTGCACGGTGACCGTCGACCGCATGGGCAACATCTTCGCCCGCCGCCCCGGGCGCGACACGCGTCGGGCGCCGGTAGTCGCCGGCAGCCACCTCGACACCCAGCCGCACGGCGGCAAGTTCGACGGCGTCTTCGGCGTTCTCGCCGGGCTCGAGGTCATCCGCACCCTCAACGACCACGCCATCGAGACCGAGGCGCCAATCGAGGTCGCGGTATGGACCAACGAGGAGGGCGCGCGCTTCGCCCCGGCGATGATCGCCTCGGGCGTCTTCGCCGGCGCCTTCGAGCTCGACTTCGCGCTCGCTTGCAAGGACCCGGACGGACGCACGATCGGCGAGGAGCTCGAGCGCATCGGCTACGCCGGCGAGGCGGCGTGCGGCGGCCGCCCCTTCGCCGCGCTCTTCGAGGCGCATATCGAGCAGGGGCCGATCCTCGAGCGCGAGGGCAAGACCATCGGCGTGGTCACCGGCGTGCAGGGGATGCGCTGGTACGACGTGCGCGTGACCGGCCAGGACGCTCACGCCGGGCCGACGCCGATGGAGATGCGGCGCGACGCCCTCGTCGGCGCCGCGCGGATGATCGACGCGGTCAACCGCATCGGCCACGAACACCTGCCCGACGCCTGCGCCACCGTCGGCGTCGTCGACGTCTCTCCGAAGTCGCGCAACACCATTCCCGGCGAGGTCACCTTCAGCGTCGACCTGCGCCACCCTGACGCCGTCGTGATCGAGCGCATGGACAGGGCGCTGCGCGCCGAGTGCACCGACATCGCCTCGAACGCCCGCGTCAAGGTCACGGTCGAGCAGATCTGGTACTCGCCGCCGGTGGCGTTCGACCCGGCGTGCGTCGACGCCGTGCGCACGGCGGCCGAGGGCCTGGGCTTCGGCCACCGCGACATCGTCTCGGGCGCCGGCCACGACGCGGTCTACATCAGCCGCGTCGCCCCCACCGGCATGATCTTCGTGCCTTGCGCCGGGGGCCTCAGCCACAACGAGGAGGAGAAGGCCGAGCCCGACGACCTCGCCGCCGGCTGCAGCGTGCTCTTGAACGCCATCCTCGAGCGCGCCGGGGTGACGCTGGACAAGGCATGAGTTCATAAAGGCCCGCTCGTTCGGGCCTTGACCGGCTTCCTCGATGTCCGCCGGTAGCCCGCGGCTGGTGGAAAGCACGGCGCGACGAACGATGAAGCGCAGTCCAGAGGAACAGGCCCAGCGGGAACGGTTCTCCGAGGCGTACCTGAGAGCGCAGCTGCCGGTGATGCTGTCGGTCGAACGCAGCGTTTTCGGCTGCGACTACGGAGCGACCAGCTGGACCACCCGTGACGAGGCACAGCGTATCGGCGTGCTTTCGAGATTGCGGCCAGGCCTGCGTCTGTTGGATGTGGGGGCGGGTTCCGGTTGGCCGGGGCTTTATCTGGCCGAGAACAGCGGTTGCGACATCACGCTCGTCGACCTTCCGTTGGCGGGCCTTCGGATTGCCGCCGAGAGAGCCGTCAAGGATCGCATTCCCGGCACCTGCTGGATTGCAGTCGCCGATGGCGCGGCCTTGCCCTTTCGCGGCGGCAGCTTCGACGCCGTCAGCCACAGCGATGTTCTCTGTTGCCTCAAGCAGAAGCGCGCTCTCCTCGAGGCCTGCCGAAGGGTGATCCGCAGTGGCGGGCGCATGGTATTCTCGGTGATCTCCATCGCGCCAGACCTCTCGCGCGAAGATCACGGGCGTGCCGTGGGGAACGGCCCCGAGTTCATCGAAACAGACACCGGTTATCCGGCGCTGCTCGGACAGACGGGCTGGACCGTTGTCGATCGCCACGACATCACGATCGACTTTGCGGCCTCATGCCGCCGCCAGCTTCGCGCCGACGAGGAGCGGAGAGACGCATTGGAGACGCTGATCGGCGCCTCCGAGTTCGCCGAGCGGCTGGCGGGGTGGCGGTCGAAGATCGCAGCTATAGAGGAGGGTCTCCTGCGGCGCGAACTTTTCGTCGCGTCTCCCGACCCGGCATGAACCTGGGCCGGGAAGGTATCGAACGACGGCGAATTCGAGTCGGTTGGAACGACGCGACGACGTATCACTCACGATTGCGATGCGTCGTTTGCGGCCCCTGGCGGGCCAGGCTCTGGATCGAACGTCCATGTCCGTCATGAGCACACCCCAGTCGACGCGCCGCTTCGGCGCCGGCGTCATGGCGCCAGCACCTCGATCTGCTCGGGGTGGGTGAGCTCGATCATCGGCCCGTTGCGCAGCCTGACCCAGCCGCGCACGCGAACGCTGCGCCCTTCGAGCGCCATCAGGTCGTGGCCCTCGCGCTCGAACAGGCGCCGGTCGCGTGGCGCGACGCTGGCGGTGAAGTCGGTGCGCCAGTTGTCGCCGAAGTTGAGGTAGGCGCGGCCCTTCACGACCGCGGCGGCGAGCACGCGACCCTCGACGAGCTCGAAGCTGTCGAGGGGCACGTTGCGCGCCTTGTCGCCGCTGCGCACGGCGTAGTAGGGATGCGCCCAGATGCCACGCGCCGCCGCCCGCGCCTCGCGCTCGAGCGCCAGCATCTCGGCGACCCGCGCGCGGTTGTCGCGGAAGCTGTAGACGCGGGCGAAGCCGCGGCGCAGGAGTTCGCCCTGGATCCACACGTCGTCGTCGCGCGTGAGATGCGCGAGCAGGCGGCTGTAGCGGTCGACGCGGCGGCCGCCGTAGGCGAGCGTCACGCGGCGCTCGAGCACGAGCGCTTCGAGGGCGGCCTTGGCCTCGGCGGCGAGCGGCCACGGCGTGAAGTCGGGCCGGCCGAGCGGCAGCTTGGGCGCCTGGATGCCGACGAGGCGCAGCTCGTCGCCCGAATCGAGCACCACGGTGTCGCCGTCGACGACCTCGACGACCAGCGCCTCGCCGCCGTCGACGAGCCCGGTCGCGGCGTCGGCCACCACGGCGGCGACGGCGACAAGGCAGACGAGAAGCAAGGGGGCGAGGCGTCGCATCGTCTCGACTATAGCACCGGCGCCGCCCTATGATCTCCGGCGCGGGCAACGAGAGAGAAGGCGAGATGACGCGCAGCGAGCTCTACCCCGAGATCGAGCCTTACGAGACCGGCGTGCTCGCCGTCGACGACCGCCACCGCGTCTACTGGGAGCAGTCGGGCAACCCGGAAGGCGAGCCGGTGGTGTTCCTGCACGGCGGCCCCGGTGCCGGCGCGTCGCTGGCGCACCGCCGCTTCTTCGACCCCGGGCACTACCGCATCGTCGTCTTCGACCAGCGCGGCGCCGGGCGCTCGACGCCGCTCGCCGAGATCGCCGACAACACCACGCCCCATCTCGTCGCCGACATCGAGACGCTGCGCGAGGCGCTGGCGATCGAGCGCTGGATCGTGTTCGGCGGCTCGTGGGGCTCGACGCTCGCCATCGCCTACGCCGAGCGGCACGCCGGGCGCTGCCGCGCGCTGGTGCTGCGCGGCGTCTTCCTGTGCCGGCGCGAGGAGATCGACTGGTTCCTCTACGGCATGCGCACCGTCTTCCCCGAGCGCTGGCGCGAGTTCGCCGAGTTCATCCCCGGAGGCGAGCGCGACGACCTGCTCGCCGCCTATTACACCCGCCTCACCGACCCCGACCCGGCGGTGCACATGCCCGCGGCGCGCGCGTGGAGCACCTACGAAGGCGCGTGCTCGACGCTGTTGCCGAACGCCGAGCTGGTGTCCGAGTTCGGCCAGAGCGACATGGCGCTGTGCCTCGCGCGTCTCGAGGCGCACTACTTCTCGAACGACATCTTCCTCGAGCCCGGCTCGCTTCTCGCCGGCGTTGGGCGCCTCAGGTCGATTCCCGCGGTCATCGTGCAGGGGCGCTACGACATGGTGTGCCCCATGGTCACCGCCGACGAG
>JAZFVR010000363.1:0-8813 GCA_036447835.1 Alphaproteobacteria bacterium
CCTTACGGCGACCACACCGGCTACTACAACGCGGTCGAGAAGTTCCCGGTGTTCAGCTTAAGCGCCATCACCATGCGCCGCGAGCCGATCTATCTCTCGACCTTCACCGGGCGCCCGCCCGACGAGCCCTCGGTGCTCGGGGTGGCCTTGAACGAGGTGTTCATCCCGCTGTTCCAGCAGCAGTTCCCCGAGATCGTCGATTTCTGGCTGCCGCCCGAGGGCTGCTCGTACCGCATCGCCGTGGTCTCGATGAAGAAGGCGTACCCCGGCCACGCCAAGCGGGTGATGATGGGTGTGTGGTCGTTTTTGCGCCAGTTCGTCTACACCAAGTTCGTCATCGTCGTCGACGACGACATCGACGCGCGCGACTGGGCGGACGTCATGTGGGCGGTCTCGACGCGCATGGACCCCGGCCGCGACATCACGGTGATCGAGAACACGCCCATCGACTACCTCGACTTCGCCTCGCCACAATCGGGCCTCGACTCGAAGATCGGCCTCGACGCCACCACCAAGATACAGCCCGAGACGTCGCGCCCCTGGGGCCGCAAGATCCGCATGGCCGACGAGATCGTCGAAATGGTGAGCGAGAAATGGCCCGACTACGGCCTCCCCGGCTCGGGCAAGCCGATCTGGAAGTAGGGGCGGGTTTCAAACCCGCCCCTACATCCGAAGACCCCGCCGGCTGCGCGGTTGCACCGGTTCCGACTGCGCCTCACGTTTCAGAAACCCGGCCGCTCGGCCGTATAATCTCCGCATAATCCCACCGGGAGGCAGCCGCCATGCGCTATCGCTTCTATACCGCCGACGTGTTCACCGACCGCATCTTCGGCGGCAATCAGCTCGCCGTCTTCCCCGCCGGCCGCGGCCTCGAGACGGCCCGGATGCAAGCGGTGGCCGCCGAGTTCAACATCGCCGAGACCGTCTTCGTGCTGCCGCCCGAAGACCCCGCGCACACGCGGCGGCTGCGCATCTTCACGCCGCGCGCCGAGCTGCCCTTCGCCGGCCACCCGACGATCGGCACCGCGCATGTGCTGGCGGCGACCGGCGAGATCGACCTCGCCGGCGAGACCACCCGGATCGTCTTCGAGGAGGGCGTCGGCCCGGTGCCGGTGACGATCCGCGCCGCCGGCGGCAAGCCCGTATCGGCGACGCTCACCGCGGCGGCGGCGCCCGAGATCGGCCCCGCGCCGCCGCCCGCCGCCGAGCTCGCGGCGATGCTGTCGCTCGACGAAGGCGACGTGCTCGGCGGCGACCACGCGCCCGAGGCGATCGCGTCGGGCCCCCGCTTCGTCTTCGTGCCGCTCGCGGACCGCGGCGCCGTGGGCCGCGCGCGCATCGACCCGGCGCTGTGGCAACGCCTGCTCGCCGGCTTCTGGGCGCCGAACGTCTACGTCTTCGCGTTCGATGCCGAGCTCGCGGGCTCCGACGTCCGCGCCCGCATGTTCGCGCCGGCGCTGGGCATCGCCGAGGACCCGGCGACCGGCGCGGCGGCAACCGCGCTCGCCGCCTACCTCGGTGTGCGCGACGCGCGGGCCGACGGCACGCTGCGCTGGGTCGTCGAGCAGGGCTTCGAGATGGGCCGCCCGGCACTCCTCGAGGTCGAGGCCGACAAGGCCGCGGGCGAGGTCGCCGCCATCCGCGTCGGCGGCTCTTCGGTCATGGTCAGCGAGGGCGAGATGGAGATTCCCCGGTGATCCGCCGGGCCGGCGCCCGGCTCGCCGCCTGAGGGCCTCACCGACACGAATCGACTGCGCCGCGACGCTCCAGCGCGGCGGCCGGACCCGCCAATGCGCGCATACGCCGGGGTGGCGCGACGGCGCGCGCACGCCTATATACCTCTTGGCTGCCCGCCCGCATCGTCTCGTTCCCGCGCAAGGATCGCCGCACCCATGGCCGCACCCGCCGAGAAAACGGCCGCACCGCTCGATCTCTTGAGCGACCTCGTCGGCCGCGCGCTCGCCGCCGGCGCCGACGCCGCCGATGCGGTGATGTTCGAGAGCACCAGCCTCGGCGTCTCGCAGCGCCTCGGCAAGTCCGAAGGCATCGAGCGCTCCGAATCGCAGGACCTGGGCTTGCGCGTCTTTCGCGGCCGGCGCCAGGCGGTGGCGTCGTCGACCGACGTCTCGGCCGCGGCGCTCGCCGAACTCGTCGAGCGCGCCTACGCCATGGCCGGCGCGGTGCCCGAAGACCCTTACTGCGGCCTCGCCGAACCCGGGCTGCTCGCCAGCGATTTCGCCGACCTCGACCTATGCGACGCCGACGAGCCGGCGCCCGAATCGCTCGTCGAGCGCGCCACCGCGGCCGAGGACGCCGCCCGCGCCGTCGACGGCATCACCAACTCGGAGGGCGCCGAGGCGGGCTGGTCGCGCGGCACGGTGTCGCTCGTCGCCAGCAATGGCTTCGCGGGTGCCTACTCGACCTCGCAGCACAGCGTCAGCGCCAGCGTCATCGCCGGCGCGGGCACGGCGATGGAGCGCGACTACGACTACGCCGTCGCCCGCTTCGCCGCCGATCTCGCCGATGCGAAAACCGTGGGCACCAACGCCGGCGAGCGGACGGTGAGGCGGCTCGGGCCGCGCAAGGCGCCGAGCGCGCGCGTGCCCGTGGTTTACGACCCGCGCGTCGCACGCGGGCTCCTGAGCCACCTCGCCTCGGCGATCAGCGGCCCGGCGATCGCCCGCGGCACCAGCTTCCTCAAGGACCGCCTCGGGGAGCCCGTCTTCGCCGCCGGCGTCACCGTCAGCGACGATCCGCTGCGGCTGCGCGGCCTGCGCTCGAAGCCGTTCGACGGCGAGGGGGTGACGACCCGGGCGCGCGACATCGTCTCGAACGGGACGCTCACCACCTGGCTGCTCGACCAGCGCTCGGCGCGCCAGCTCGGACTGGCGACCACGGGCCACGCCGCGCGCAGCACCTCGTCGCCACCGTCGCCGAGCCCGACGAATCTCTATCTCGCGCCGGGGACCCAGTCGCCAGATGCGCTGATCGCCGACATCGAAAGCGGCCTCTACGTCACCGAGCTCATCGGCATGGGCGTCAACGGGATCACCGGCGACTACAGCCGTGGCGCCGTCGGCTTCTGGATCGAGGACGGCGCCCTGGCGCATCCGGTCAGCGAGGTCACGGTGGCGGGCAACCTGAAGGACATGTTCAAGGCGATCACGCCCGCCGACGATCTCGTCTTCCGCTATGGCGTCGACGCGCCGACCCTGCGGATCGACGGCATGACCGTCGCCGGAAAGTGAAGCCTTTGCCCACCACCGTCATGCCCGACGTCGAGAGCGACCACGCGCTGCTCGTCGCCGCGGTGCGCGAGGCGGGCGCACTCGCCATGCGCTCATTCGGCCGCGACGTGGAGACCTGGGAGAAGTCCCCCGGTCACCCGGTGTGCCGCGTCGACCTCGACGTCAACGACCTGCTCGCCGAGCGGCTCGACGCGGCGCGGCCGGCGTACGCCTGGCTGTCGGAAGAAAGCGAGGACGACCCCGCCCGCCTCGACGCCGAGCGCGTGTGGATCGTCGATCCCATCGACGGCACGCGGGCGTTTCTAGATCACCGGCCCGAGTTCGCCGTCTCGGTCGCGCTGGTGGCGAACGGCGCGCCGGTGGCGGCGGCGGTGTTCAACCCGGCGACCGACGAGCTCTTCGACGCGCGTGCGGGCGGCGGCGCGCGCCTCAACGGCGAAGCCGTTCGCGCCAGCGGCGCATCGACGCTCGCCGGCGCCCGGATTCTGGTGAGCCGCACCGAGATGCGCGAGGCCGGCTGGCACCGGGCGATCGGCGAAATGACGGTCACCGCGATCAGCTCGATGGCGTATAAGCTCGCCCTCGTCGCCGCCGGGCGCGGCGACGCCGCGGCGACCCTGTGGCCGAAGAGCGAGTGGGACATCGCCGCCGGCGACCTTCTGGTGCGCGAGGCGGGGGGGCGCATCGGCGACGCCGCCGGCGCCGGGTTCGCGTACAACCGCGCGCAGCCACGCGTCGGCTCGATCGTCGCCGCCGGCGCGCGCCTGCATACGCCGTTGTGCGAACGCCTCGACGCGCTGGCCGGCGGCGCTTGAACGGCCCGCGCGCACCCCGTCCCGACCGCGGCGGTCCTTGGCCTGGTTCGCGCCGCCGTGCTATGGTCGGCGCTCGATCACAGGCTTGAAGGCAACACGCAGTTGACCGCAGGCTCGCCGGTGCCGCCGGACCACCATTCAACCCGCGTTCTCGTAAGCCGCCTCCTGCGCGAGGAAGTGCGGCCCCACGCCGGGCGCCTGGCGCTCGCCGCCCTGCTCATGGTGGTGGTGGCGGCGGCGACCGCGACCACCGCCTGGCTGATGGAGCCGGTGCTCGACCAGGTGTTCGCCAACAACGACCGCGACATGCTGGTGCTCATGCCGCTGGTCGTGTTGGCGGTCTTCACCGTCAAGGGAACCGCGAACTACGGCCAGACCGCGTTGATGGGCTACGTCGGCCATCGCATCGTCGCCAACCTGCAGTCGCGGCAGTTCGCCCATCTCATGGACGCCGACCTGTCGTTCTATCACGACACCGCGACGGGCACGCTGATCTCGCGCCTCACCTACGACGTCAACCTCCTGCGCGCGTTCGTGTCGACCGCGTTCGCCGGCATCGTCAGGGAGCCGCTGACCATAGTCGGCCTCGTCGCGGTCATGTTCTATCAGGACTGGCGCCTGGCGACGGTCGCGCTCTTCGTCTTCCCGTTCGCCATCCTGCCGGTGGTGGCGATCGGGCGGCGCATGCGCAAGGTCTCGGCGCGCACCCAGGTCCACGCGGGCAAGCTCACCGCCCACCTCGACGAAACCTTCCAGGGCGCGCGCCACGTCAAGGCCTATTGCATGGAGGGCTACGAGGTGCGGCGCGCGGCGCGCACGATCGAAGAGCTCTTCCGCCTCGTCTACAGGGCGGTGCGGGTGCGCGCGGCGTCGACTCCGGTGATGGAGACCCTGGGCGGCATCGCCATCGCCGTGGTGATCTTCTACGGCGGCTCGCGCGTCATCGACGGCGCCACGACGACGGGCTCGTTCTTTTCGTTCATCACCGCTCTGCTGTTGGCGTACGAGCCGATGAAGAAGCTTGCGAACCTCAACGCCAACCTCCAGGAAGGGCTGGCCGCTGCGCAACGCGTATTCGCGCTGCTCGACACCGCGCCCAGAATCACCGACCGGCCCGGCGCGCAGCCGCTCGCGATACGCGGCGGAGCGGTCACCTTCGATGCGGTGCACTTCGCCTACGGCCCCGGCGCGCCGGCGCTCAACGGCGTGACGCTGACGATCCCGGCGGGCAAGACCGCGGCGCTCGTCGGCCCCTCGGGCGCCGGCAAGTCGACCATCCTCAACCTGATCCCGCGCTTCTACGACATCGAGGCCGGCAGCGTGCGCATCGACGGCAACGACGTGCGCGATGTGACGCTCCGCTCCCTGCGCGGCGCCATCGCGCTGGTGAGCCAGGAGGTGAGCCTGTTCAACGACACCGTGCGCGCCAACATCGCCTACGGCCGCGTGGACGCGAGCGAAGACGACATCCGGGCGGCGGCGCGGGCGGCGGCGGCCGACGAGTTCATCATCGCGCTCGCCGACGGCAACGAGTCGATCGTCGGCGAGCACGGCGTCAAGCTCTCGGGCGGGCAGCGCCAGCGCATCGCGATCGCACGGGCGATGCTCAAGAACGCGCCGATCCTGCTGCTCGACGAAGCGACTTCGTCGCTCGATTCCGAATCGGAGCGCCTGGTGCAGGAGGCGCTCGCCCGGCTCGTGAAGGGGCGCACCACGCTGGTCATCGCGCACCGGCTGTCGACCGTGATCGACGCCGACATCATCTACGTCATGGCGAGCGGGCGCGTCGTCGAGTCGGGCGCGCATGCCGAGCTCCTCGCCAAGAACGGCGCCTATGCCCGGCTCTACTACATGCAGTTCGCCGAGGACGCGGAAGCTGGCGGGGCGGCGCGGGCGCGCGCCTGAGCCGTGAAGCCGTACAAGCACCTGCTCAGGAACCGGGCCGTGCGCGGCGTGTTGTGCGCGCTCGCCGCGTTCTACATCCGCATCGTCCATGCGACCGGGCGCTGGCGCGTCGAGCGCGGCGAAATCGCGGAGGCCAAAGTGCGCGAGGGCCGGCCGTTCATCGTCGCGTTCTGGCACGGCAGGATGATGATGATGGGCTATTGCTGGCGCCACGACGCGCCCATGAACATACTCATATCGCAGCACCCCGACGGCCAGCTCATCGCCGGCACCATCGCCCGCTTCGGTTTCGGCAGCATCACCGGCTCGAGCCGCCACGGCGGCGCCGCGGCGATGCGCGCGATCCTCAAGGTGCTCGCGCGCGGCGAGTACGTCGGCATCACGCCCGACGGGCCGCACGGGCCTCGCATGCGGGCGTCGGCCGGCGTCGTCGATATCGCGCGCGCCAGCGGCGCGGCGATCGTGCCGTTGGCGTTCTCGGCCTCGCGGCGGCGGGTGCTCGGCAGCTGGGACCGCTTCGTCGTCGCGCTCCCGTTCAGCCGCGGCGTGTTCGTGTGGGGAACACCGGTCGAAGTCGCCCGCGACGTCGACGAGGAGGCGCGCGAGGCCGCGCGGCGCACGCTCGAGGACGCGCTCAACGCGGTCTCGGACGAGGCCGACCGCATCGTCGGTCAGGACGTCATAGAGCCGGCGCCCGCGGCGGCGGCCGAAACCGGCGTGCAGGCGCTCAGATGACGCCGCGGCTTTACCGCGGGCTCACGCTCCTCGCCTCGCCGCTGATCGGCCTCTATCTGCGACGGCGGCGCGCGACGGGCAAGGAGGACCCGGCGCGCTTCGGCGAACGCTTCGGCCACGCGAGCGCAGCCCGGCCCGACGGGCCGCTGGTGTGGGCGCACGCCGCGAGCGTCGGCGAGGCGATCTCGATTCTGCCGCTGATCGAGCGCATCCTCGAGCGCCGCAGCGACGCCCACGCGCTGGTCACCACGGGCACGGTGACCTCGGCGCGGCTCATGGGCGAGCGCCTGGGCGCGCGCGCCCTGCACCAGTACGTGCCGATCGACCGGCCCGACGCGGTGCGGCGCTTCCTCGAACACTGGCGGCCGGACCTGGCGCTGTGGACCGAATCCGAGCTCTGGCCCAACCTCGTCGGCGAAACCCAGGCGCGCGCCGTGCCCTGCGTGCTCGTCAACGCGCGCATGTCGGCGCGCTCGTTCGCGCGCTGGCGCAGGTTGCGCGGGCTGATCTCGCCCCTGCTCGCCGGCTTCGCCCTGTGCCTGGCGCAGAACCAGGGCGAGGCCGAACGCCTGCGCGCCCTCGGCGCGACCACCGTCGACGCTCCCGGCAACCTCAAGTCGGTGGCCTCACCGCTTCCCGCCGACGAGGCGGGGCTTTCGCGCCTGCGCGACGCGACCGCCGGGCGGCCCAAATGGCTCGCCGCCAGCACCCATGCGGGCGAGGAGGCTATGGTCGGCACCGTCCATCGCGCGCTGGCGCCCGCGCATGCCGGGCTGTTGACCGTGATCGTCCCGCGCCACCCGGGGCGCGGCGCGGAGATCGCCGCGGAGCTGCGCCAGGACGGCCTCGTCGTCGCCCGGCGCTCGAACGACGAGGAGATCGACGGCGCCACCGACGTCTACCTCGCCGACACCCTCGGCGAGCTCGGCCTGTTCTATCGTCTTTGTAACATCGCCTTCGTGGGCGGCTCGCTCGTTCCCCACGGCGGCCACAACCCGCTCGAGCCGGCGCGCCTCGGCTGCGCGCTCGTCTACGGCCCGCACATGTTCAACTTCGGGGGCGACGTCGACGCCTTCGCCGCGGCGTGTGCGGCCGAGGTCGTCGCCGACGCCGAGGCGCTGGCCGACACCGTCGCCGCGCTCCTCGACGACGCCGCGCTCTGCGCACGCCGGGCCGAGGCCGCGGGCGCCGTCGCCGACGCCGGGAGTCGGGTGCTCGACACCGTCGAGGCGGCGCTGGCGCCGTTCGTCGACGCCCTGCCGCGAAGGCAGCAGGACCGTGCGCGCGCCTGAGTTCTGGCAACGGGGCGGCGTCGTCCCGGCGCTGCTCGCGCCCGTCGCCTGGGGCTTCGATCTCGCCGGCCAGGCGCGCCGGCTTGCGGTGCGACCGCGGCGCGCCCCGGTGCCGGTGGTCTGCATCGGCAATCTGGTCGCCGGCGGCGCCGGCAAGACGCCGGTGGCGCTCGCCGTCGGCGCGCGCCTGCGCGAGCTCGGGCGTGGCGTCCACTTTCTCACCCGCGGTTACGGCGGCCGCGCCCACGGCCCGCTCAGGGTCGATCCGGCGCGCCACGACGCCGGTGACGTCGGCGACGAGGCGCTGTTGCTCGCCACCGCTGCGCCCACCTGGGTTGCCCGCGACCGGCCGGCGGGAGCCTTCGCCGCGGCGCACGCCGGGGCCGAGGTGGTGGTGATGGACGACGGCTTCCAGAACCCCGCGCTCGCCAAGGACCTGTCGCTCGTCGTCGTCGACGGCGCCTACGGCTTGGGCAACGCCCGGGTCATCCCGGCGGGACCGCTGCGCGAGGAGGCGACGCGCGGCCTGGCGCGCGCCGAGGCGGTGGTGCTGGTGGGCGACGACGTCGCCGGGCTCGTTCCGCGCCTTGCCGACTCGGGCGTGACGCTGCTGCGCGCCGCGCTCGAGCCGACGCCTGAATCGATGCGCCTCGCCGGCAAGGCGGTGCTGGCGTTTGCGGGAATCGGCCGGCCGGAGAAGATGTTCGCGACGCTCAGCGCGATGGGTTGCCGCATGGTCGGTCGCATCGCCTTTCCCGACCACCACCGCTACACCCCCGACCAGATCATGACCATCGTCGAGGAGGCGGCCGCCAAGC
>JAZFVR010000364.1:0-5759 GCA_036447835.1 Alphaproteobacteria bacterium
GGCTTCGAGATCGCCCAGGCGCGCCTCGGGCCGGGGCGCATCCACCACTGCATGCGGCTCATCGGCCTCGCCGAGCGCTCGCTCGAGGCGATGTGCGCGCGGGTCGCCTCGCGCGTCGCCTTCGGCAAACCGCTCGCCGAGCAGGGCGTCATCCACGAGGCCATCGCCGAATCGCGCATCGACATCGAGCAGGCGCGGCTGCTCACTCTCATGGCCGCCGACAGGATGGACAAGGTCGGCAACAAGGAGGCGCGCGCCGAGATCGCCATGATCAAGGTGGTGGCGCCGAACATGGCGCTCAGGGTCATCGACCGCGCCATCCAGGCGCACGGCGGCGCTGGCGTGTCGCCCGACTTCGGCCTCGCCGACGCGTGGGCGCACACGCGCGCGCTGCGCTTCGCCGACGGCCCCGACGAGGTCCACCGCGCGGCGATCGCCAAGCTCGAGCTGCGCAAGGGGCGCAATTGATGCCGGCAAGGGCGCAAGCGGGGGTGAAGGACGGATGAACGAGCGCGTCACCTACGCGAAGCACGGCACGGTTGGCGTCATCACCGTCGATAACCCGCCGGTCAACGCGCTCAGCGTCGGCGTGCCGCAGGGGATCATCGACGCCCTCGCGAAGGGGGAGGCAGACCCCGAGATCGCGGCCTTCGTGCTCTTGGGCGCCGGGCGTGGCTTCATCGCCGGTGCCGACATCCGCGAGTTCGGCAAGCCGCGCCCGGCGGGTGCGGCGACGATCCGCGACGTGATCGCGCGCCTCGAGACTTCGCCCAAGCCCGTGGTCGCGGCAATTCACGGCGTCGCCTTCGGCGGCGGCCTCGAGGTGGCGATGGGCTGCCATTACCGCTGCGCCGTGGCGGGCGCGCGCCTCGGCCAGCCCGAGGTCAAGCTCGGCATCCTGCCCGGCGCCGGCGGCACCCAGAGGCTGCCGCGGCTCGTCGGCGTCGGGGCGGCGCTCGAGATGATCGTCGGCGGCGAGCCGATCGTGGCCGGCAAGGCGCTCGAACTCGGCCTCGTCGACGAGCTCATCGAGGGCGATCTCGCCGCCGGGGCGCTGGCCTTCGCCGAACGTCTCGCCGCCGAGGGGCAGCCGCCGCGCAAGGCGCGCGACGACGATAGCAGACTCGACGACGGCGACGACGCGCCGTTCGACGCCATGCGCGAGCGCATCGCCCGGCGCGCGCGTGGCCAGCTCGCGCCGTTCCACTGCATCGAGGCGGTCGCGGGTGCGGTGAGGCTGCCCTTCGACGACGGCATCGCCCGCGAGCGCGAGCTGTTCGAGGAATGCCTCGCCTCGCCGCAGTCGAAGGCGCTCATGCACGTCTTCTTCGCCGAGCGCGCGGCGGCCAGGGTCGACGGCATCTCGAAGGAGACGCCGACGCTGCGCGTCGAGACCGCCGCCGTCGTCGGCGCCGGCACCATGGGCGGCGGCATCGCCATGTGCTTCGCCAACGCCGGTATTCCGGTGACGCTCCTTGACCGCTCTCGGGGAGACCTCGACAAGGGCATGGCCCGCGTGCGTGCGAACTACGAGGCCTCGGTCAGACGCGGCCGCCTCGACCAAGGGGAGATGGACGCGCGCATGGCGCGCATCGCGCCGCGTCTCGACTATGGCGACCTCGCCGACGCGGACATCGTCATCGAGGCGGTGTTCGAGGAGATGGACCTCAAGCGCGAGGTGTTCCGCGCCCTCGATGGGGCGGTCAAGCCGGGGGCGATCCTCGCCACCAATACCTCGTATCAGGACGTGAACGCGCTCGCCCGCGAGACGCGGCGGCCCGAGAAGGTGCTCGGCACCCATTTCTTCAGCCCCGCGAACGTCATGCGCCTGCTCGAGATCGTGCGCGGCGAGGCGACCGGCGACGAGACGCTCGCCACGACGATCAAGCTCGGCCGTGCGCTCGGCAAGGTCGGCGTCGTCGTCGGCGTCTGCCACGGCTTCGTCGGCAACCGCATGCTCTCGGGCTACTTGCGCGAGGCCAACTTCCTGATCGAGGAGGGTGCGCTGCCGCGGCAGGTCGACGGGGTGATCGAGGAGTTCGGCTTTCCCATGGGGCCGTTCGCCGTCGGCGACCTCGCCGGCCTCGACATCGGCTGGCGCGTGCGCAAGGCGGAAGCCGCGACCCGGCGCAACGACCTGCGCTACTCGCCGATCGCCGATCGCCTGTGCGAGCAGGGGCGCTTCGGCCAGAAGACGGGCGCCGGCTGGTACCGTTACGAGGCGGGCAGCCGCGCGCCGATCCCCGACCGGCAAGTCGAGGCGCTGATCGTCGCCACCTCGGCCGAGCTCGGCATCGCGCGCCGCGACATCGACGACGACGAGATCCTCAGCCGCTGCCTCTACCCGTTGATCAACGAGGGCGCGCGCATCCTCGAAGACGGCATCGCCGCGCGCGCCGGCGACATCGACATCGTCTGGATCAACGGTTACGCCTTCCCGGCGTACCGCGGCGGGCCGATGCACTACGCCGATCACGTCGGCCTCGATAACGTCTGCGAGACGATCGAGCGCCACCACGACGTCCACGGCGAGTTCTGGCAGCCGGCGCCGCTGCTGGAGAAGCTGGCGCGCGACGGCAAGGGCTTCGCGGACCTCTACCGATAGCCAAAACGATCGGGTCGTTTTGGCTATCGGAGCCGGTGACTGCGGGCCGCCGCCTATGCGGCGGGAGCCTGCGTGGCGCTTGAACGCGAGCCATAGTCACGAGGATCGTGACTATGCGTAAAATTGGAGCGAAGGGGAGGGGCAGATGACAGACGCGGTGATCGTCTCGACCGCCCGCACGCCGATCGGCAAGGCGTTTCGCGGCGCCTTCAACGACACCCACGGCGCGGTGCTCGCCGGCCATGCGATCGAGCACGCGGTCGCGCGTGCCGGCGTCGATCCGGGCGAGGTCGAGGACGTGATCATGGGCTGCGGCCTGCCCGAAGGCGCGACGGGGCGCAACGTCGCGCGCCTCGCCGCCGTGCGCGCGGGCCTGCCCGTCACCGCCGCGGCGACGACGATCAACCGCTTCTGCAGCTCGGGCCTGCAGGCGATCAGCGTGGCGGCGCAGCGGGTCATCGTCGACCGCGTTCCCGTGGTCGTCGCCGGCGGCGTCGAATCGATCAGCCTGGTGCAGAACAACCTCAACCAGCACCGCTTTCACGAGGACTGGCTGATGGCGAATAAGCCCGAGCTGTGGATGACCATGATCGAGACCGCCGAGGTGGTCTCCGAACGCTACGGCGTGAGCCGCGAGGCCCAGGACGAGTACGCGCTGGTGAGCGAGCAGCGCACCGCGGCGGCGCAAGCCGCCGGCCGCCTCGACGACGAGATCGTGCCGCTCGCCACGGTCAAGCTCGTCACCGACAAGGAGAGCGGCGAGACGCACCACGAGGAGGTGACGCTGACCAGGGACGAAGGCAACCGCCCCGAGACCTCGCGCGACGGGCTCGCCGCGCTCAAGCCCGTGATAGGCGACGACGGCTATATCACCGCCGGCAATGCGAGCCAGCTCTCCGACGGCGCCTCCGCCTGCGTGGTGATGGACGCGCGCCTCGCCGAGAAGCGCGGCCTCGATCCGCTCGGCGTCTACCGCGGCCTCGCCGTCGCCGGCCTCGAGCCCGACGAGATGGGCATCGGCCCGGTGTTCGCGGTGCCGCGGCTCCTCGAGCGCAACGGGCTCGGCATCGACGATGTCGATCTGTGGGAGCTCAACGAGGCCTTCGCCGTGCAGGTGCTCTACTGCCGCGACCGGCTCGGGCTGCCGATGGAGCGCATGAACGTCGACGGCGGCTCGATCGCCATCGGCCACCCCTACGGCATGACCGGCGCGCGCATGGTCGGCCACGCGCTCATCGAAGGCAGGCGCCGCGGCGCCCGCCGCGTCGTCGTCACCATGTGCGTCGGCGGCGGCCAGGGCGCGGCGGGTCTGTTCGAAGTGTGTTGAGCGGGCCGTGGCCTCCGACGACCCCGAGCTGATCGACATCCGCGCCGACGAGCGCCTCGAACTCGCCCGGCTCGAGCCTTATCTGCGCGAACGCCTGCCGGGCGCCGAAGGGCCGCTCGAGGTGGCGCAGTTCGGCGGCGGCCACGCCAACCTGACGTATCTCATTCGCTTCGGCGCGCGCGAGTTCGTGCTGCGCCGCCCGCCCTTGGGCCCCGTCGCCGCCACCTCGCACGACATGTCGCGCGAGCATCGCGTGCTCTCGGTGCTTCACCGCGGCTACGCGCTGGCGCCCGAGAGCTACCACCTGTGCACCGACCACGGCGTCATCGGCGCCGACTTCCTGGTCATGGAGCGGCGCCACGGCTTCGTCATCCGCGAGGACCTGCCCGAGCGTTTCCAGGGCGACGCGGCGCTTGGCGTGCGCATCGGCGAGACGATCGTCGATTGCATCGCCGCGCTGCATGCGGTCGACCGCGACGCCGTCGGTCTCGGCGATTTCGGGCGGCCCGAGGGCTTCGTCGCGCGCCAGATCGGCGGGTGGACCAGGCGCTGGTATGCCGCCAAGGACGCCGAGAACGCCGACATGGACCGCCTCGCCGCCTGGCTCGCGGACCGAATTCCCGAAACCCGCGTCGTCACGCTGGTGCACAACGACTACAAGCTCGACAACGTGCTCGTCGCCCATGACGACCCGGCGCGCGCCGTCGCCGTGCTCGATTGGGACATGTGCACCTCGGGCGACCCGCTGGTCGACCTCGGCTACCTGCTCAACTTCTGGGTCGAGCCGGGCGACGACCCCGACTGGCGCGTCGCCGCGGCGATGCCGACCTGGCGCGAGGGCTTCCCGACGCGCGCCCAGGCCATCGAGCGCTACGCCACGGCCACCGGCTTCGACGTCGCCGACGCGCACTGGTACCACGTCTTCGGCGTCTTCAAGCTCGCGGTGATCCTGCAGCAAATCTACATCCGCTGGCTGCGCGGCCAGACCCGGGACGAACGCTTCGCCGCCCTCGGTAAACGCGTCGCCGCGCTGATCGCCAAAGGAAACGCACTCGCTGATGCCTAATGGGCGTGTACTCATAGAGGTCGGCGTGGTCGGGCTTTCAAACCTCGTTATCTTGCTGTCAATCCGATGGAGTTTCTCGTGCGCGGCACACCATCAACCGTCGCCTTGTCACCGCCAGGTGCGGTTAATATCTTGCTTGCAACAAGGTGAGGTTCCCAATATGAGCCCAGCAAAACGATCCGTCATGGTGGCCATAATCGGCGGCATGATGGCTGCCGCCTACTTAAACAGCAAAGGCATCGTGGATCTGAGTTACGGGTTCCCGCGCGGTGGCTTCGCCGAGGGCGCACTCATGGCGATTACCGGCTCCTTGGCGGGCTACGCCGTTTTGCTGGTCTTCCGCAAGCTGCGAGATTTTGCGGCCCGCGACAGGAAGTAGCAACATGTTGGCCCAGCCCGCAAAATTGCAACCCCGACACGAAACCGGGGCAGTATACTTATCTCCCTATGGGAGCCCCAGTAGCGTAAGTCAGTTAAGTACACTGTCCCCGAAATGCTTCGAAATGCCCGGGTGGACAGACGCCCTAATACCCTCCGGCGATGGTCGCGCCGCCGTCGATGACGATGGTCTGGCCGGTGACGAAGCGTCCCGAACGTGCGGCCAGAAAAACCGCGGCGCCGGCGATGTCGTCGGGCTCGCCGATGCGGCCCAGGGGGGTGTGCGCGACCGCCTTGGCGTAGGCTTCCGCGTCTTCCCACAGCGCGCGGGCGAAATCGGTGCGCACGAGGCCCGGCGCGATGCAGTTGGCGCGGATGCCGTG
>JAZFVR010000365.1:0-4986 GCA_036447835.1 Alphaproteobacteria bacterium
TCCAGCTCGAGATCGACCACGGCGAGACCTGGGCGGTGATCGAGCGCGCGCGATCACGCGGCGCGCGCATCGTGCTCAATGCCGCGCCCGCGGCAAAGGTGCCGGCGGCGGCCTTGCACGCGCTCGATGTTCTGATCATGAACGAGATCGAGGCCGCGATGCTCGCCGGGGGCACCTCGGCGGGCGACGGGTCGAGCGACCCGGTCGCCGCGGCACGCGACATAGCCGCGGCGTCGCACATCGCCACCGTCGTCACCCTCGGCGAGGGCGGCGCCTGCGCGTTCGAGCAGGGCGCGGCGTGGCGCATCGGCGCGCTTCCGGTCACCGCCCTCGACACCACGGCGGCGGGCGACGCCTTCGTCGGCGTGCTCGCCGCGGCGCTCGATGCGGGCACCGATCTCGCCGGCGCCCTGCACCGGGCGAGCGTCGCCGGCGGGCTGGCGTGCACAAAGCCCGGCGCGCAGCCGAGCCTTCCCGACGCCGCGGCGATCGACGCCGCGCTCGGCGACCTCGCGCCGGCGGAACGGATCTAGTCGGCCTCGTCGGCGAGCTCGCGCAGCTTTTCCCCGCGCAGGCGGTAGAGCAGCTGATCGTCCATGTGCCCGGCGTCGAGGCGGCGGTAGAAGTCGCTCGCCGGGTTGCCGTCGGTCACCAGCCAGTCGAGGCGTGGGCAACCGCGTGTCAGGGCGATCGCGGCGATCCGCGCCATCAGCCTGCGCCCGAGGCCGAGCCTGCGCGCCTGCGGGCTCACGTAGAGGTCTTCGAGAAACAGAATCGTGCGTCCCTCCCAACTCGAGAACGCCTCGAAATACATGGCGATGCCCACGGGCTTACCGCCCTGCTCGGCGATCAGCACCTCGAAGACGGGCCGTGCGCCGAAGCCATCGCGGCGGATGTCGGCGGCGGTGGTGTGGCACTGCTCGCGCGCGTTCTCGTAGTCGGCGTGCTCGGCGATGAGCCGCGCGATGGCCTCGGCATCGTCGACAGTGGCGGAGCGGATGGTGATTTCGGACATTGAGCCACACACACCCTCATCGCGGTGCGGCGGCGATGTTGCCGCCGTCGACGGTGAGGATGGCGCCCGTGGTCTTGCGCGCCTTCGCCAGCGCGACGAACGCCTGTGCCACGTCATCGACCTTGACCTCGCGCTTGAGCAGGTTCGCCCCGGCGAGGTAGTCGGCGACCGAAAGCCCGCGCGCCGCGGCGCGCTCCTCGAGCATGCCATCGGCGTAGAGCCCGGTGCGCACGCGGTCGGCGTTGACGACGTTGGCGCGGATGCCTTCGGCGCCGTGGTCGATGGCGTACTGGCGCGCGAGCGCCAGCGTCGCCGCCTTGGGCAGCCCGTAGGGGCCGAAGTCGGGCCCCGGGTCGAGCGCCTGCTTCGACGCATTGAACAGCAGCACGCCGCCGGTGCCCTGCGCGCGCATGATGCGCACGGCGTTTTGCGCGACGCTCTGGTGGGCGAAGAAGTTGAGCTCGAAGCTCTGGCGCAGAACCGCGTCGTCGACCTCGCCGATGCGCCCCTGCCACGCCGCGCCGGCGTTCGAGACCACGACGTCGACGCCGCCGAAGCCCTCGCAGACGCGGTCGAACGCGGCCGCCACCGCGCCGGCTTGCGTCACGTCGCAAGCGATGGCGAGCGCAGCACCACCGATTCGTTCGGCCGCCGCCTGCGCCGCGCCTTCGTCCTTGTCGAGCACCGCGACCTCGGCGCCCTCGGCGGCGAATGCCGCAGCGGTCGCCGCGCCGATGCCGCCGCCGCCGCCGGTGACGACGACGACGTGGCGCGCCAGCGGCTTCTCGGCGCCGCGCCCGAGCTTGGCCTGCTCGAGCGACCAGTACTCGACCTCGAACATCTCGGCTTCCGAGATCGATTCGAAGGCGCCGATCGCCTCGGCGTCGGTGATCACCGCGATCGCGTTCTCGGCGACGTCGGCGGCGATCGCCGCATCCTTCGCCGATTTCCCGAGGCCGAACAGCCCGAGCCCGGGCACGACGATCACCCGCGGCACCGGGTCGAGCCCGGTCTTCGGCGTCACGGCCTGCGCGTTGTTGCGTTCGAAATAGGCGTGGTAAGCGGCGACATAGGCATCGAACGCGGCCCGTGCGCCCTCGCGGAAGGCGTCGAGCGCGTCGGCCTCGGGCGCCGGCACGACGAGCGGCGTGTTCTTGGTGCGGATGGTGTGGTCGGGTGTGACGACGCCGATCTGCGAATAGCGCGCGAGCTCGGCGCCGTTCACGTAGTCGCGCACGCGCCCGCCGCCGCGGTACTCGAGGATCATGCGGCGGTAGAGGCCTTCGTCGGCATCGACCGCCTCGGCCGCGAGCCCACGCAGGACCGGCGCCACGCGGGCCACGGCTGCGATCCCGGCCGGCAACCCGGCGCTCGCGAACACCGGGCGCCGGCCGCGCGCGAGGATTTCCTCGGCCGCGCTCACCTTGTCGATCATGCGCGCGTACGCCTCCTCGGCGCTGGCGCCGAAGGTGAAGATGCCGTGCTTGAGGAGGATCAGGCCGTCGGCGCCGGGGTTGCGCGCGTGCGCCTCGGCGGCCGCCTTGGCGAGCGCGAAGCCGGGCATGATGTAGGGCACGACGGCCATGGTCTCGCCGTAGACCTCGGCGCAGCGCTTGGCCCCGTCGGCCTGGTCGGTGAGGCTGAGCACCGCGGTGGCGTGGGTATGGTCGATATATTTGTGCGGCAGGAAGGCGTGCAGCAGCGTCTCGACCGACGGGTTCGGCGCCGCGCTGTCGAGCAGGTTCTGGCGCTGGGCGTTGACCATGTCCTCGTCGCTCAAGCTCTCGAGCGACCGCAGCCGGCGCAGGGGCTCGAGGCGCACCGCGGGAAGCCCTTCGGGTTCGATCGCCGCCATGTCCCAGCCCGAGCCCTTGACGCAGAGCACGTCGAGGGCGTCGCCGAAGGCGTCGCGGGCCTGCGTCTTGACCGAGGTGTTGCCGCCGCCGTGGAGCACGAGGCGCGGATCGCCGCCGAGGAGCCGCGAAGTGTAGACGCGCAACGCGAGGTCGCGGCCGACGCCCCGGTCGGCGTAGGCCGCGACCATCGCCTCGGCGTCGGCGTCGCGCCACCGGCTTTCCATGCCCTGACCTCCCTGCGGGCGCCGGCCTACACCGCGACCGAATCGTGCAGCCGCGCGCCGCGCGAGGCCATGAAATAGAGCCCCATGTGGTGGGTGACGTCCTGCGGGTGCGCCGCGGTCTCGGGCAAGCCCATGTCGCGGGCGACCTCGCCGGGCAGGTCGTAGGTCGCGCAGCCCGCCTCGTAGACGCCGATGTCGGCGAGCCCCGGCATCATGTCGTGGTTGCGCGCCGACAAGAGCGTGAGCACGAAGTCCATGACGCAGATGTCGGTGCAGATGCCGACCACGAGCACGGCCTCGAGCCGGTTGTCGCTCACCCAGCGGACGATGCGGTTCCCGCCGTCGCCGTCGATGGCGCCGACGAAGCCGTTGATGCAGTCCTTGCGCACCAGCGTCGCCTGCGGGCATTCCGCGATCCATTCGAGCTCGGGCACCAGGTTCTCCTCGCCGGTGCCCTTCTCGCAGTGCGGTGGATAGGGGGGCTCGGGCTTGCCCGGCTCGTGGGTGTCGAGGAAGGCGAAGACCGGCAGGTCGCGCCCGGCGAAGGCGCGCGCCAGGCGGTCGGTCTCGGCGACCATGCGCGTCACCTGCGGGTTCTCCGCCGGCGGCGCCAGGTTGCCGTGGCCGACGCTGCAGAAACCGTTGACCTCGTCGACGATGACCAGGCCGGCGCGGCGGTCGCCGACCGCGAAGGGGGTCATCTCGAGGGGAAGCAACCGGCGCAGGTCTTCGGCAACGGCGGCACTACTCGGGGTCGTAGCCATGGCGGTGTCCTCCGGGCTTGTCGTCATCGCGGCGCATCACGCGGGCGCGCCACGGAATGACCGATTCTTGGACCCCTCCGCGGCGAAGGCAACCCCTTTCGTGGCGCCGCCCGCCGCGCCACCATAATCGAAAGATTAAGAACTCTTTAACCGGACTCGGAATAGGGTGGCGCATGGACGCGCCCCCCCGCACGGCTCTTTCGCCCGAGACGATCGTCAGCGCCGCGGAACGGCTCGTCAACGATAGCGGTTCGCCCGAGTGGACCGTGCGCTCGCTGTCGCGCATCCTGTCCTGCGCCCCCGGTGCGCTTTACCGCCACTTTCCCGGCGGCGCCGGCGAGATCGCGGCCGAGATGCGTGCCCGCGACTTCGCCCGCCTCGAGGCGCGCATGGACGAGGCCGAGGCCGACGAGGCCGCAGGCGGGCTCGGCTGCCTCGATCCGCGCAGCAATGCCGCCCGCCTGATCCGTCGCTGCCACGCCTATCTCGAATTCGCCGAAGCCAACCCGGCCGTCTACCAGCACTTGTTCGGGCCGCCGCACGAGAAGGCCAAGCCGCAGCTCAGCGAGTCCGTCGAGCGCGCCATGATCGAGCGGCCGGCGGCGCTGATCCGCAGCGCGGCCAAGGCGCGCGAGCTCAACCGCCCGGTCATCGGCAGCCGCGAGACCGCCCAGCTCGCGGCGTTCCTGTGGATCCAGCTCCACGGCTTCGCGCACCTGAGGCTCAGCAGCACCGTTGCCGAGCGCCTCGACGACCTCGAGGTGCGCCTGCTCGTCAACCTGCTGACGCTCGCCGGCTTCACCATTGCCGCCACCCCGGCGGGCCTCGAGGCCGCGGCCAAGTCCGCCGCCAGGCCGATCATCGAGCCGTATACGGCCAGGAAAGCCGCCGCCAACGACGACAGGCGCTGACGCGTCCGATCGCGAGCACGAGAATGCACACCGGCGGGTCCGGATCGACCCGTCGCGGCGGCCGCAATATCGAACATCACGGAGAGGGAATGGAGCGGGCGATGGGATTCGGACCCACGACCTCAACCTTGGCAAGGTTGCGCTCTACCCCTGAGCTACGCCCGCATCGCTGACGCCGGCGACCGGCGCCCAGCCCGATACTTAGGCGAAGCCCGG
>JAZFVR010000366.1:0-4097 GCA_036447835.1 Alphaproteobacteria bacterium
TAGAGCCCGGCGAAGCCGGTGAACACCACCAGCGACATCACCCGCGGCTTCAGCAGGGCGATGTAATCGGCCACGCGCGCGTCGGCGGCGCCGACGGGTGGGTTGAGCACAATGGTCTGATCGGTCACGTGCGCCTCGCGCTGGTGGTGCCGCCGCGGCTAGCTGATCCGCGGAATCTCCTCGTAACTATGGAACGCCGGCGGCGACGGCAACGACCACTCGAGCGTCGTCGCCCCCTCGCCCCACGGGTTGTCGGCGCACCTCTCGCCGGAGCTTAGGGTGCGCCAGAGGATGTAGAGGAACAGGACCGCGCCGGCGAACGAGATGTACGCGCCGGCCGAGGCAACCGCGTTCCAGCCGGCGAAGGCGTCGGGGTAGTCGGGAATCCGCCGCGGCATGCCGGCGACGCCGAGGAAGTGCATCGGCAGGAACGTCACGTTGACGCCGACGAAGGTGACCCAGAAGTGAACCTTGGCCAGCGTCTCGGGGTATTGCCGGCCGCTCATCTTGCCGATCCAGTAGTAGAAGCCGCCGAATATCGCGAACATCGCGCCGAGCGACATCACGTAATGGAAGTGGGCGACGACGTAATAGGTGTCGTGCAACGCCGCATCGAGCCCGGCGTTGGCGAGCACGACGCCGGTCACGCCGCCCGAGGTGAACAGGACGATGAAGCCGATCGCCCACAGCATCGGCACCTTGAGCTCGATCGACCCGCCCCACATGGTGGCGATCCAGCTGAAGATCTTGATGCCCGTGGGCACCGCGATCACCATCGTCGCGGCGACGAAATACGCGCGCGTGTCGACGTCCATGCCGGCGGTGTACATGTGGTGCGCCCAGACGATGAAGCCGATCGTGCCGATCGCCACCATCGCATAGACCATGCCGAGATAGCCGAACACCGGCTTCCTCGAGAACGTCGACACGATATGGCTGATGATGCCGAAGCCGGGGAGAATCAGGATGTACACCTCGGGGTGGCCGAAGAACCAGAACAGGTGCTGGTACAGGACCGGGTCGCCGCCGCCCGCCGGGTCGAAGAACGCGGTGCCGAAGTTGCGGTCGGTGAGCAGCATGGTGATCGCGCCCGCGAGGACCGGTATCGCCAACAGGAGCAGGAAGGTGGTGACCAGGATCGACCACACGAACAGCGGCATCTTGTGCAGCGTCATGCCCGGCGCGCGCATGTTGAGGATAGTGGTGATGAAGTTGATCGCGCCGAGGATCGACGAGGCGCCGGCGAGGTGCAAACCGAGGATGATCATGTCGACCGCGGGCCCCGGATGCCCCGAGGTGCTGAGCGGCGCGTATGCGGTCCAGCCGATGCCGGGGCCCTCGCCCACGAACAGCGAGCCGAGCCACAGGATCGCCGCCGGGATCAGCAACCAGAAGCTGATGTTGTTGAGGCGCGGGAACGCCATGTCGGGCGCGCCGATCATCAGCGGCACGAACCAGTTGCCGAAGCCGCCGATGAACGCCGGCATGACCATGAAGAACACCATGATCAGCCCGTGCGCGCTGACCAGCACGTTGAAGAGCTGGTAGTTGTCGCCGTAGATTTGGTTGCCCGGCGCCTGCAGCTCGAGGCGGAACAGAAGCGACAGGATGCCGCCGACGATGCCGAAGACGATGGCGAACGTCAGGTACATCGTGCCGATGTCTTTGTGGTTGGTCGAGTACAGCCAGCGCCGCCAGCCGGTGGGATGGTGAGCTGCGTGCGCCACGGCGCCGCGGACGTCGCTCATCCTTATTCCCCCATACCCAGGTAGGCGCCGCCGGGCGCCGCCTGCGCCACGCGCGCGGGCGCGGGCGCGTCATCGCGTGCGAACTCCACCCTCGCCTTCTCGACCCAGTCGGCGAAGGCTTCCTTCGACACCGCTTCGACGGCGATCGGCATGAAGCCGTGATAGACGCCGCAGAGTTCCGAGCACTGGCCGTAATAAACCCCCTCGCGCTCGATCCGGAACCAGGTTTCGCTGAGCCGTCCGGGCACGGCGTCGACCTTGACGCCGAAGGAGGGCACCGTCCACGCGTGAATCACGTCGGTGGCGGTAACCAGCAACCTGACCGACGTGTCGACCGGCACCACGATACGGTTGTCGGTTTCGAGCAGGCGGACCTGGCCGGGACCGATCTCGTCGTCGGCGATCATCAGCGCATCGAACTCGAACCCGCCGTGATCGGGGTACTCGTACGTCCAGTACCACTGGTGGCCGACCGCCTTGATCGTCATCTCGGCGTCGACCGCGCGGTCCTGGAAGTAGAGCAGCCGGAGCGAAGGGACGGCGACGATTATCAGAATCAACATCGGCGCCACCGTCCACACGACTTCGATCAGCGTGTTGTGCGTCGTCTTCGACGGGGTTGGGTTGCGCTTGGCGCTGAACCGCCACATGACGTAGACCAGCAAGGCGATCACGAACCAATTGATGACAATGATCACGACCGAAATCGTGGTGTTGAAGTTTTGTACCTGCGCCATTACCGGCGTCGCGGCTTCCTGGAAATCAACCTGCCAGGGCACCGGCTGGCCGGCGTTGGCGGCGGCCGCGCCGAACGTCATCGACCATGCGGTAGCGGCGATGCCGCGAATTATCCCGCTAAGCGACATCGTCCCGCCATCTCCCCGAACCGAATGATCGGCCACGAACAACACCCCCGCCGGCAAGCTGGACCGATGGCTTCGCATCAAAGGCTGCGGCCCTCCCAGGCACCGATGCGATTCGTGAACGCGCGCCCCTGCCGGGCCCCCTCTACAGCGCTGCGCCGCCCAGAACGTACAACACGGAACCGCAAATCACAATACCGCGGGCCCGCGGGCTCGACGGCATTTCGGGCGATTTCAAAAGACTTTCGTTGGCCGTGGGCGAGGGCTCCGGGCCCTCCGCCGGCGCCCGGCCGCCGCCGTGGATATGGAAGGTTTTATTCGCCCGCTTGCGACCCTATGTTACGAGTGTGCGTCCGCGCCCGACCCATCGCCGTGTCGATCAGTGAGCAAGCCAATGACCGCCTATCCCAGCGCCGAAGAACTGTTCTTCACCCGCGCCGGCCTCGACCGCGCCCGCGTCGAGCGCATCGTCGGCGACGGCCTCGCGGGTTGCGACGACGGCGAGCTGTTCCTCGAATACCGCCAGTCGGAGAGCTTCGTCCTCGACGACGGCAAGCTCAAGAGCGCCAGCTTCGACACCGCCCAGGGCTTCGGCCTGCGCGCGGTATGCGGCGAGGCCACCGGCTATGCGCACGCCTCCGAGCTCAGCGAGGCGGCGATGCGGCGCGCCGCCGGCACCGTGCAGGCGGTGCGCGCCGGGCACGAGGGCAGCGTCGCCGCGGCGCCGGCGCGCACCAACCGCGTGCTCTACGGCGACATGAACCCGCTCGGCGAGATCGATTTCGCGGCCAAGGTCAAGCTGCTCGCCGACATCGACGCCTACGCGCGGGCCAAGGACGACCGCGTGCGCCAGGTGATGGCGTCGCTCTCGGGCGAGTGGCAGGCGGTCGAGATCATCCGCGCCGACGGCGCCCGCGCCGGCGACATGCGCCCGCTGGTGCGCCTCAACGTCGCCGTCGTGGTGGGCGAGGACGAGCGCATGGAGAGCGGCTCCCACGGCGCCGGCGAGCGCGGCTCGTACCACACCTATTTCGAGCCGGCGCAATGGCAGGGCCAGGTCGACGAGGCGCTGCGCCAGGCGCTCGTCAACCTCGAATCGGTGCCGGCGCCGGCGGGCGAGATGCAGGTGGTGCTGGGGCCGGGCTGGCCCGGCATCCTCCTTCACGAGGCCATCGGCCACGGCCTCGAGGGCGACTTCAACCGCAAGAAGACCTCGGCCTTCGCCGGGCTCATGGGCGAGCGCGTCGCCGCCCCGGGCGTCACCGTCATCGACGACGGCACGATTCCGCACCGCCGCGGCTCGCTCACCGTCGACGACGAGGGCACGCCGACGAGCCGCACGGTGCTCATCGAGGACGGCATTCTCACCGGCTACCTGCACGATCGGCTCAACGCGCGGCTCATGGGCATGAAGCCCACCGGCAACGGGCGCCGCGAGAGCTTCGCGCACAGCCCGATGCCGCGCATGACCAACACGCTGATGGAG
>JAZFVR010000367.1:0-2424 GCA_036447835.1 Alphaproteobacteria bacterium
AGAAGCTGGCGGCTCGGCGCGCCCGCTCGCCGGCGGCACCGACCTCGTCGTCCAGATGAAGGAGCGCGCCACCCGCTTCCCCTACCCCGTGACGATCGTCAGCCTCGACCGTGTCTCCGAGCTACGCCGACTCGACTTCTCTGACGCCGACGGCCTGCGCATCGGCGCGGGCGCCACGATGACGGACGTCGCCACGCACCCGGCAGTCCGCGAACGATACACGGCGCTGGCCGAGGGCGCCGGCCTCGTCGGCTCGCTACAGACGATGAACATGGCGACGATCGGCGGCAACGTCTGCAACGCCGCGCCTTCCGCCGACACCGTGCCGCCGCTCCTTGTCTACGAAGCGGAAGCGGTGATAGTCGGTCCGAACGGCCGCCGCACCCTGCCGCTCGCCGAATTCTTCCGCGGCCCGGGCGAAACGGTCCTCGCGCCGGACGAGCTGCTCGCTGAGCTGCGCCTGCCCGTACCACCGGCCGGGACGGGCGCCATCTACGAGCGGAACACACCGCGCAAGCAGATGGACATCGCCGTCGTCGGCGCCGCCGTCGCTCTCACGCTGTCCGGCGACGCGATCGAACGCGCCCGCGTCGCGCTCGGAGCGGTGGCCCCGACGCCGCTGCGGGCGAGGAGCGCAGAAGCCGCGCTGCAAGGCCAGACCGCGAACGAAGAAACGTTCGCGAAGGCCGCCGAGGCCGCCGTCCAGGACAGCTCTCCGATCACCGACATCCGGGCGTCGGCCGAATACCGCCGCCGCCTCGTGAAAGTGATGACAACCCGTCTGCTGGCGGAAGCGATTGGAAGAGCCAGAGAATAGTGCCACGGCTTCCTCGCGTAACAGCGACCGAGGTTCACAGGGCGTTGCAGCGGGCTGGCTGGTACGAGCACCGGAGCAGAGGAGGACACGTTATTCTCAAGAACGACACGCACCCTGGCGCGCGTGTGACGCTAGCGATGCACCGACGGAAGACAGTGAAGCCGAAGACGCTCCAGGCCATCCTGTCGCAGGCCGGGCTGAGCGTCGACGAGTTCACTGAATTACTATAGAAGCATGAGCGAATACACCATCATCCTCGAGCCTGACCCCGACGGTGGCTTCACTGTCTTCGTGCCCGCCCTACCCGGTTGCATCACGGAGGGCGATACGCGAGAGGAAGCGATCGCCAACGCGAAGGAAGCCATCGCCCTTTACATCGAGAGCCTCGAAGCAGATGGCGAGCCCGTGCCGGCCGATCTACCCGAACCCGAAGTCTTAAGGGTTGCGATTTGATGCCCAAGCAACTCATCTCGCTCACCGTCAACGGCCGCCAACGAGAGGTCGCCGTCGAGCCGCACTGGACACTCCTCGAGACCGTCCGTGAGGCGCTCGACCTGACAGGCTCGAAGGAAGGCTGCGGCACCGGCGACTGTGGCGCCTGCACGATGGCCGTCGACGGCCGCATCGTCACCTCCTGCCTTATGCTCGCCCCGCAGGCAAACGGCCGCCAGGTGACGACGATTGAGGGCCTACAGAGCAACGGCTCCCTCGACCCCGTGCAGCAGGCGTTCATCGACGCCGGCGGCCTGCAGTGCGGCTTCTGCATCCCCGGCATGATCGTCGCCGCCCGCAACCTGATCGACGACAACCCCAGCCCGACCCTCGACCAGATCCGCGAACGCCTCGCCGGAAACCTCTGCCGCTGCACCGGCTACGCCAAGATCTACGAGGCGGTCGGACTGGCCGCCGAGCGCATCCGAGGAGGTGCCTGATGGCACAGGAAACGAAGGTCCGCGAGAGCACCGGCCCGGACGCCAACGGTCACACGGCGGTCGGCCGGCGCGTCACCCGGCTCGAAGGCGCGGCCAAGGTCAGCGGCAAGACCGTCTACGCCGACGACTTGAAGATGCCCGGCATGCTGCACGCCAGCGTCCTCTACGCACCACACGCCCACGCCCGCATCAAGTCGCTCGACACCGCGAAGGCGCGTGCCGTGCCCGGCGTCTTCGCCGTCATCACCGCCGCCGACCTGCCCGACTACAACCGCAACGATAGCAACCGCAACGGCCTCATCTTCCCGGACCAGGAGGTCCTCTTCTACGGCCAGCCTGTCGCCGCCGTCCTTTCCGAGGACCCGCACGTCGCCGAAGAAGCCGTCGAGCTGATCGAGGCCCAGTTCGAGCCGCTGCCGGCAGTCCTTGACGCCGTCGCCGCCATGGAGAAAGGTTCGCCCCTCGTACGCGAGCCGCTCCACGACGTCGACCGCTCAGAGGAACGCGGCCACATCTCGGTCGAGACGAAAGAGACGGAGCAGCAAGGAGAGCCTTCGAACATCGCCTCGAGTGCTCCGTTCGAGCGCGGCGACGTCGCCGCCGGGTTCGCCGAGGCCGACATCGTCATCGATCGCACCTGGCGCTCGGCGATGGTCCACCAGAGCTACATCGAGC
>JAZFVR010000368.1:0-5430 GCA_036447835.1 Alphaproteobacteria bacterium
GGGCTTCCATCCCACCCGCCAGGGGCCAACCAAGCGCAACTCGGTCAATTTCTTGTTCTCGGCCCGGATCCAAACGACAAGACGCGACTCTAATGCAACGGTGCAAGAAAGTCTCGCGGCGCGGTAACCGGGAACGTCGCGCCGCCGCGCTGCCGCGATGGGGGAATTTGCGTCCTGGCGTCGTAAAGAATTCGTTAACCGGGGTGTCCGCGATGCCCGCGCCACGGCCCGCGTACAGTGATTTTTCTGGGATTTTCCCGGTATCTTTCCGGGATTATGCTGGGATTTTTCTGGCCGGGTTCGGCGAAATTTGTTACCAGACGCGGGCAAACCTTTCGTTAACCACGACGGCCGCATGGTGTCCGGTGACGGTCGCACCCGCCTTGAACCCTGCCTTACCGTAACCTGTTCGAAGCGGCGGTCGAACCAACCGGCGATGGCGAGCGATGACGAACAAGGTAGCATTGATCACCGGCGTGACCGGTCAGGACGGCGCGTATCTCGCCCAGTTCCTCCTCGACAAGGGCTACGAGGTGCATGGGGTGAAGCGGCGCTCGTCGTCGTTCAACACCGAGCGCATCGATCACCTCTACGCCGACCCGCACGAAAAGGACGTGCGCTTCCACCTGCATTACGGCGATCTCACCGACGCCACCAATCTGATCCGGCTGATTCACGATTGCCGGCCCGGCGAGATCTATAATCTGGCGGCGCAGAGCCACGTCCAGGTGAGCTTCGAGACGCCCGAGTACACCGCCAACGCCGACGCCCTGGGCACGCTGCGCCTCCTCGAGGCGATACGCATCCTCGGGCTCGCCGACAAGACGCGCTTCTACCAGGCGTCGACCTCGGAGATGTACGGCAAGGTGCGGGAGATACCCCAGACCGAGACCACGCCGTTCTACCCGCGCAGCCCCTATGGCGTGGCCAAGCTGTACGCCTACTGGATCACGGTCAACTACCGCGAGGCCTACGGCTTCCACGCGTCGAACGGCATCTTGTTCAACCATGAGGGGCCGACGCGCGGCGAGACCTTCGTAACGCGCAAGATTTCCCGCGCCGTCGCCGCCATCGAGCACGGCTTGCAATCGCGCCTCTACCTCGGCAACCTCGACGCCAGCCGCGACTGGGGACATGCGCGCGACTATGTCGAAGGCATGTGGCTGATGCTGCAACAGGACGAGCCCGACGACTACGTGCTCTCGTCGGGCGAATCGCACAGCGTACGCGAGTTCGTCGAGCTCGCCTTCGGGCACGTCGGCCGGCGCATCGAATGGCGCGGCACGGGCGCGGACGAGCAGGGGCTCGACGCCGAGAGCGGCGAGGTGCTGGTCGAGATCGACCGCAAGTACTTCCGGCCCACCGAGGTCGACGCGCTGCTCGGCGATGCGACCAAGGCGCACGAGCGGCTCGGCTGGACCCACCGCACGAGCTTCCGCGAACTGGTACGCGAGATGGTCGAGAACGACCTCGAGGTGGTCGCCCGCGAAGGGCGCCGCAACAATGGCGACTGAGCGCTTGGCGCTCGCCGGCCGGCGCCTGTGGGTCGCCGGCCACACCGGGATGGTCGGCTCGGCGCTGGTGCGCCGGCTTTCGCGCGAAGACTGCGAGCTCGTCACCGTCGACCACGCGGCGCTCGACCTCACCCGCCAGGCCGATGTCGAGGCGTGGATGGCCGAGGCGAGCCCCGACGTCGTCGTCATCGCCGCCGCGCGCGTCGGCGGCATCCTCGCCAACGACACCTACCCGGCCGACTTCATCTACGACAACCTGATGATCGAGGCCAACGTCATTCGCGCCGCTCACGCCATCGGCGTCGCCAAGCTGCTGCTGCTCGGCTCGTCGTGCATCTACCCCAAGCTGGCGCCGCAGCCGATCCCCGAATCGGCGTTGCTCACCGGCCCCCTCGAGCCGACCAACGAGTGGTACGCGCTGGCCAAGATCGCCGGTATCAAGCTGTGCCAGGCTTACCGTCGCCAGCACGGCCGCGACTTCATCTCGGCCATGCCCACCAACCTCTACGGCCCCGGCGACAACTTCCACCTCGAAACCAGCCACGCCGTCGCCGCGCTCATCGTCAAGGCGCACACGGCCAGGGTCTCGGGCGCGCGCTCGCTCGAAGTGTGGGGCACGGGCAAGCCGCGGCGCGAGTTCCTCTACGTCGACGACCTCGCCGACGCGCTCGTCCACCTGCTCGAGGTCTACTCGGGCGACGAGGCGGTCAACGTCGGCTGTGGCGAAGACGTCACCATCACCGAGCTCGCGCGCCTCGTGTGCGAGGTGGTGGGCTTCGAGGGCGAGCTCGCGTTCGACACGGCCAAGCCCGACGGCACGCCGCGCAAGCTGCTCGACGTATCGCGCCTCACGGCTCTGGGCTGGACCGCGAAGACGTCGCTCAGCGACGGCCTCGCGCTCACCTACGACTGGTACCGCGACCACCTCGAAGGGGGCGTGCGCCGCGTCGCCGTGACGCCGCGCTGAGCGCCCGGTGAAAGACCCCGCCGCAGACCTGCCGCCGGTTCCGCCCGAGCTTCGCGACGTGGTCGAGGGCGACGGCCTGTGGCGCCAGCTGCGCTCGCCGCCGGCGGGCGGCGCGCCGCGTCCCGCGCTGTTCCTCGACCGCGACGGCACCATCATCGACGAGGTCCCCTACCTTTCGCGTCCCGCGGACGTACGCGTCATCCCGGGGGCGACGCAGATGATCGCGCGCGCCAACGCGCTCGGCGTTCCCGTCGTCGTCGTCACCAACCAGGGGGGGATCGGGCGCGGCTACTTCGGCTGGGCGGAGTACGCCGCGGTCGAGGCGGCGGTCGGTGCGGCGGTGAGCGCCGCCGGCGGGCGCATCGACGCGCTCTACGCGGCGCCGCACGCGCCGACGCCCGATCCCGCGCGCCAAAGCCCCTACCGCAAGCCGGCGCCCGGCATGCTGCTGCGCGCGGCCGAGGACCTCAATCTCGATCTCGGCGCGAGCTGGATCGCCGGCGACTGCGCAACCGACGTGGAAGCCGGCCTTCGCGCCGGCTTGCTGCGCGGCTGGCTCGTGCCCACCGGCTACGGCGCGCGCGACGTCGACGCCGCGCGGGCGCTCGCGCGTTCCGGTTTCGACGTCGTCGTCGGCGAAGACCTCGCCGCGCTGACCGCGCGCCTCGACGCGCTGGCGTCGCCGCGCCTCGAAAGAGACATGAAAGGAGAATAAGCAATCTTGTTTACAAGAATAGGCGGAACCACAGAGGCATAGATACATAAAGAAGGATTTTATTTATTTTGAATCAAGATATTATCATTGGTTGATGAAATTGACATTTTTCGTATCTATGTCTCCGTGGCTCTGAGATTTTATATTTCCTGTTTTTTTTACATTATCTATTGAATGAACCCTGACTTTTGCTTTCCGCCGGCCAGCCCAGGGCGAGGTACCAGAGGAATAGCGGCACGGTGACGAGGTAGCGCTTCCACAGGCGGCGCGGCTCGCTCATCAGGCGGAACAGCCACTCGAGCCCGTGCCTCTGCATCCAGCGCGGCGCGCGCGGGGTGATCCCGGCGTGGAACTCGAACGCGGCGCCGACGCCGACCAGCGCCGCCGACAGCCGCGGCGCATGCGCCGCCATCCAGAAGTCCTGCTTGGGGCAGCCGAGGCCGACGAGGACGAGGCGCGCGCCCGAGGCCTCGATGCGGGCGCCGACCCCGGGGTCGATCGGCGGCTTGCGCGGCAGCGCCGGCGGCGCTTCATAGCCGGCCAGCACGAGGTCGGGAAACCGTTTGCGGAGCGCCGTGACCAGCGCGTTCATGGTCTCGGGCACGCTGCCGTAGAGGTAGACGGGCATGGCCTCGGCCGCGGCGCGCTCGCACAGCTCGAGCGTCAGGTCGGGGCCGGCGACGCGCTCGGCACGGTGCGCCTGGCGGCGCAGCGCCCACACCAGCGGCATGCCGTCGCTCGCCACCGCGAGCGCGCCTTCCATGAGCGCCAGCAACTCGGGATCGCGGCGCGCTGCGGTCACCATGTGGGCGTCGGCGACGCAGGCGTACCCGCCACGGCCCTCGCGTGCGGCGCGCATCAGCGCGTCGGCGACCTCGTCGAGCGTGCCGGCGGTCACCGGCGCGCCGATCACCCGGCCGCGCTCAAGCACCGGCCGCCGCCTCTGCCGCGACCGCCGCGGCGCCCTCCGGCGCGCCTGCGGCGGCGATTGCCTGTTCGTAGATCGCCAGCAGCATCGGGTAGTTGGCGTCCGCCGTGTAGCGCTCCTCGTAGCGCGCGCGCGCGGCGGCGCCCATGCGCGCGATCGCGTCGGCGTCGGCCGCGGCCCGGCGCGCCGTGGCGGCGAGGTCGGCGCCGTCGCCGGCGGTGAAATGGAGGCCGGTGACGCCGTCCTCGACGATCTCGGCGAGGCTGCCCAGCCGCGATGCGATCACCGGCAGCCCGCGGCCAAAGGCTTCGGCGACGACCATGGGGAAGCCTTCGTACCACTCCGACGGCACAACGAGGAACGCCGCCCGGCGCATCTCGGCGGCGACCTCGGCGGAGCCGAGCGGGCCGAGCACCGATACCGACGGCGGCGCCGTGGCGCGCAGGGTGTCGAGCAGCGGTCCGTCGCCGGCGATACGCAGCGGCAGGTCGATGCCGCGCCACGCCTCGATCAGCGTGCCGAGCCCCTTCTCCGCGCTCAGCCGGCCGACGAACAGCGCGCCCTCCCTTTGCGCCGGCGGCGCGCCGTCACCGTGCCGTTCGACGAAGAAGTTCGGCTTGACCGCGATCCGTTCCGCGGGAAAGCTGCCCTCGACGAACTTTGCTTTCGCGAACCGGGTAAGGGCGATGAAGCGGTCGACCCTGGCGCGCCAGGTGTCGCGCTTGCGGTGGACCTCGATCATGCGCGCGACCGCGAGGGTTCCCAGCCGGGAATCGCGGTAGCAGCCGTGAAGCACCGACTGGTAGGCGCTTCCCGTAACACACAACTCGCACGGCTTGCCGCGGCGGAGCAGCGTCGCCACCGGACAGACGAGCCGGTAGTTGTGAAGCGTCTGCACCACCGGAACGCCGGCTGCGTGGCAGGCGTCGTAGAGCGACGGGGTCAGCAGCGGGAAGAAGTTGTGAACGTGCACCAGGTCGGGCCGGTTGGCTTTCAACCTCTCGGCAAGCGCATCGCGCGCCCGGCGTGAATAGGGTGCGTGCCACGCGGCCTTAACCCGCGACCACGGGCCCTGAATCGCGTCGTTCGACGCGGCGAACAGGGTGGTTTCGTGCCCGTGTTCTTCCAGCAGCGCGCGCTCGGCGGCAACCACGGCGTCCTCGCCGCCGGGTTGCTGGTACGCGTTGTGAGCGAAGAGAACCTTCATTCCTGCCTTGGCGCTTGGCGGCAACGGTCGGTTACGGGCCCGCGCCGCCCTGCCGCTCGGCACGACCGGAACGAGTTGCCGCCCGGGGCGATCGCAATA
>JAZFVR010000369.1:0-4215 GCA_036447835.1 Alphaproteobacteria bacterium
ATCGACGAGATCGAGCCCAGGCTGTTCTCGTTCAACAACCCCTACGGCGCCTGCCCCGCCTGCGACGGCCTGGGCAGCCAGATGTTCATCGACCCCGAGCTCATCGTTCCCGACGCCAGGCGATCGCTCGCCGACGGGGTGATCGCACCGTGGCGCGGCTCGTCGTCGCCGTATTACGCGCAGACCCTCGAGAGCCTGGCGCGCCACTACCGGGTGAGCATGCACGAGTCGTGGCAGGAGCTGCCCGCCAGGGTACGCGACGTCTTCCTCTACGGCTCGGGCGACGAGCCGGTGACCATGCGCTACGACGACGGCATCCGCAAGTACCAGACGACGCGCCCCTTCGAGGGCATCATCCCCAACATGGAGCGACGCTGGCGCGAGACCGAGAGCTCGTGGGTGCGCGAGGAGCTCGGCCGCTATCAGAACACCGCGCCCTGCGACGCCTGCGACGGCAACCGCCTCAAGCCCGAGGCGCTGGCGGTCAAGATCGACGGCCTGCACATCGGCGAGGTCGCCGGGTTCTCGATCGTCCGCGCCGCCGAGTGGTTCTCGGGCCTCTCCGATAAGCTCACGCCGAAGCGACGGGAGATCGCCGAGCGCATCCTCAAGGAGATCAACGAGCGCCTCGGCTTCCTCGTCAACGTCGGCCTCGACTATCTGACGCTGTCGCGCGCCTCGGGCACGCTCTCGGGCGGCGAGAGCCAGCGCATCCGTCTCGCCTCGCAGATCGGCTCGGGGCTCACCGGCGTGCTCTACGTGCTCGACGAACCGTCGATCGGCCTCCATCAGCGCGACAACGAGCGCCTGCTCGCCACGCTCAAGCGCCTGCGCGACCTCGGCAACACGGTGATCGTCGTCGAGCACGACGAGGAGGCGATCCGCAGCGCTGACCACGTCGTCGACATGGGCCCGGGCGCCGGCGAGCACGGCGGCCACGTCGTCGCGCAAGGAAAGCCGGCCGACATCATGGCGAGTCCGGAAAGCCTCACCGGCCAGTACCTCTCGGGGTTCCGCCAGATCCCGGTGCCCGAGCGCCGCGCCAAGGGGCACCGCGGCCAGACGCTCAGCGTGGTCGGCGCCACGACGCACAACCTGCGCCAGGTCACCGCGCGCTTTCCGCTCGGCACGTTCGCCTGCGTCACCGGCGTCTCGGGGGGCGGCAAGTCGAGCCTCATCGTCGAGACGCTGTACAAGGCGCTCGCGCGTTCGCTCATGGGCGCGCACGTGCACCCGGGTCCGCACGAGCGCATCGACGGGGCCGAGTTCCTCGACAAGGTGATCGACATCGACCAGTCGCCGATCGGCCGCACGCCGCGCTCGAACCCGGCGACCTATACCGGCGCCTTCACCCCCATGCGCGACTGGTTCGCCGGCCTGCCCGAGGCCAAGGCGCGCGGCTACAAGCCGGGGCGCTTCTCGTTCAACGTCAAGGGCGGGCGCTGCGAGGCGTGCCAGGGCGACGGGCTGATCAAGATCGAGATGCACTTCCTGCCCGACGTCTACGTCCAGTGCGACACCTGCATGGGCCGGCGCTACAACCGAGAGACTCTTGAAATTACCTTTAAGAACAAATCGATCGCGGATGTTCTCGATATGACAGTCGAAGAAGGGGCGACGTTCTTCAAGGCCGTGCCCGCGATCCGCGACAAGCTGACGACGCTCGAGCGCGTCGGCCTCGGCTACATCAAGATCGGCCAGCCGGCGACGACCCTGTCGGGCGGCGAGGCGCAGCGCGTGAAGCTGTCGAAGGAGCTGTCGCGGCGCGCCACCGGGCGCACCCTCTACATCCTCGACGAGCCGACCACCGGGCTCCACTTCGACGACGTGCGCAAGCTCCTCGACGTGCTGCACACGCTCGTCGACGCCGGCAACACGGTGGTGGTGATCGAGCACAATCTCGAGGTCATCAAGACCGCCGACTGGATCGTCGACCTCGGCCCCGGCGGTGGCGACGCCGGCGGGCGCATCGTCGCCGAGGGGACACCCGAGCAGGTGGCGCGGGTGCGCGACAGCTACACCGGCCAGTACCTCGCCTCGTATCTCGGCCGCAACGCCCAGCGCAAGCGGGCGTGAGGGCGGGAGCGGCCGTCAAATCGGGAACATACGGGGGATCGGTGGCAGGGCGGATTGGCGGGTCATATCGCCGTCTTGCGCAGCCTCCACGAAGCCATGACGGGACGCGTGAAAACCCGCTGACTTGTCGCGCCGCGTTGGAGGCGCCGCCGCGACGACGGCCGAAACGGGCCACCTTTTCGGCAACGCGCTTAAAACGTGTCGAGGAGCCCCATTTCCTTGAGCAGTCCGTGCACGTAGCGGATGGGAACGGCGTAGGTGATGCCGCTCGGGTCGGCGGGCGGGTTCCTTCTCGATTGCCTGGCGGACGCGCTGCTGACGACGCCGTAGACCGCGCCCGTCTCCGGGTCGTAGAGCGGGCTGCCGCTGTTTCCGGGATACGCCAGGGCGTCGAGCTGGAAGACCCGGTACGGCGCGCGCAGGCGCATGATCGTCCTGACCTCGCGCCGCCTCGGGGAATGGGTGGGGGCGGTGATCGTCGTCAGCGCCGAGACGATGCCCCTATGGGTCGCGGGATTGAGCCCCATAAACACGCCCCTGGGAAAGCCCGTGAAGGCGACCGCCTGTCCCTCCTCGACGGCGTCGTCGCGCCCCAGGGTGAGCGCCGGCAATGGCGGGCCTGCGATGCGCAGGATCGAGATGCCGTGATCGGGATCTTCGGCGACGAGCTCGGTGCGCCGCCGCTCCACCGAGTTTCCGACCCCGACGAACACCGTGACGAACGCCATGCCGTTGGCGTTCACCTCCTCGGCCAGAACCTGGGTACTGGTGACCACATGAAGGCCGTCGCCGACGACGAAGCCGGTCCCCAGCAGCAGCGCCGGCGGGCGGCGGGTGTGCTGGTACGAACCGACGCCGACGACCCCCGGCTTGACGCCCTTGATCGTGTCGCTGAGCACGCCAGCACCGGCGGGCGCGGCGCCGGCCAAGGTAACGGCGACGGCCATCGAAGCGGCGGCGAGACGCCACGTGCCGCGAAGGAGTGAGAGGCGCATGGTCATGGCGGCGAGAGTGGCGGCAATACGCCACCCGGTAGTGATCCGCGGGCCCTTTTGGACCACGGCTTCGGACAAGACCCGGCCGGCTGAAAGACTATCCCTCACCGTTTGCTCATGTTCCCAGTTGGTTTGGAGCGGGCGAGCCCGCGCATGACCATACGGAGAGAATGGTTGCCAGATTCTTAGCGAACCCCCGCAAATTTCACGGAAACAGGGCGTACCTGCGCGCAGCTCGTGGAGCCCGGCGAGGGCCGCCGCCATGGCCCGCCATCGCCCGGAACGGGGGCATTCGCCTAAGACCCGGCCGTAGCGGTCTGATATGGTCGTGCTCATACGCGTGGATCAAGAGGTTGAGCGCCAATGTGGGTGATACCCGGATTCGTGAAGACGCTCTTGGCTCCGCCCGCCAACATGTTCGTGCTGGCGATGCTCGGCTGGCTGCTCAAGGGGCGCTGGCCGCGGTTTGGCCGCGCCCTCATGGTGGGCTCGTTCCTCGGGCTCTATGCCTTGAGCACGCCGCTCGTCGGCGGCGCGCTCTCGCGCTCGCTGCAAACCGTGCCGGCGCTGGCAGCGGGCGATTACGCGGGCGACGCCGGCGCGATCGTCGTGCTCAGCGGCGGCCTCTATGCGAAGGCGCCCGAGTATGGCGCCGACACGGTCGACAAGATTTCACTCGAGCGCATCCGCTACGCGGCCCGGCTGCACCGCCAGACCGGCCTGCCGCTGCTCACCACCGGCGGAACCTTCGATCCCGACCAAATCCCCCAGGGCGAGGCGATGGCCAACGCCCTGGCGAGGGATTTCGAGGTTCCGGTGCGCTGGGTCGAACCCTGGGCCGTGAACACGTTCCACAACGCCCAGCGCAGCGCGGCGATCCTTCACGCCGAAGGGATCGACAAGATCTACCTCGTCACCAGCGCCACGCACATGCTGCGGGCGATGGAGGCGTTCGAGGCCGTGGGCTTCGCCGTCGTGCCCGCGCCCACCGGCTTCTCGCCGGCCTACGCGTTCGAGCCCGAGGACCTGATCCCCTCGGCCGGGGCGCTCGGCGACAGCACGGTCGGCTTCTACGAATGGACCGGACGCCTCTGGTATCGCCTGGCGAATTACTGACGATGCCGACGAACCGGGGTGGCAGCTC
>JAZFVR010000370.1:0-2368 GCA_036447835.1 Alphaproteobacteria bacterium
CTGGTGCTCGTCGCCGGCTACGCCTATCGCGCCGAGTTCGCGGCCTTCGGCGAGCGCGTGCTCGGCGAGCTCGTTCCCCATCGCGGCACCGTGCTGGGCGATGCCGCGATCAGCTTCCGCGTCGGGGTGGACGGCCATTTTCGCATCGAGGCGCTGGTCGACGGCACGCCTGTGCGCTTCCTCGTCGACACCGGCGCGTCCGACGTGATGCTGAGCCCGGCCGATGCGCGACGCCTCGGCTTCGACCTCGACGCGCTCTCCTACACGCGCATTTACTCGACCGCCAACGGGACGGTGCGCGGCGCGCCGGTGCGCCTCGGCGAGGTGGTCGTGGGCCCGATCCGCATGCGCCATGTGCCGGCCTCGGTCAACGAGGCGCCGATGGCGAGCTCGCTCCTCGGCATGAGCTTCCTCGATCGTCTGGCTGGTTACGAGGTGCGCGCCGATACGCTGACGCTGCACCGTTAGCGCGCTCGCGCGCAAAAGAAAGGCGCCCGGTGGAAGAACCCCCGGACGCCTTCCCGATCGAGTTGCGCTGGACTAGTTGCGGTTGCCGAACAGGCGCAGCAACATGAGGAACAGGTTGATGAAGTCGAGGTAGAGCCTGAGCGCGCCCATGATCGCCTTCTTGGTGGCGACCGCGCTGGCGTCGCTCTCGACGTACATCTCCTTGATCTTCTGGGTGTCGTAGGCGGTGAGCCCGGTGAAGACCAGCACGCCGATCACCGAGATCGCGAAGTAGAGCATCGACGAGCCGAGGAAGATGTTGACGATCGAGGCGATGATGACGCCGATCAGGCCCATGAACAGGAACGAGCCCCAGCCGGTGAGGTCGCGCTTGGTCGTGTAGCCGTAGAGGCTCATGGCGCCGAACACGCCCGCGGTGATGAAGAACACGCGCGCGATGCTGGTGCCGGTATAGACGATGAAGATCGACGCCAGCGACATCCCCATCAGGGTCGCGAAAACCCAGAAGGTGGCTTGCGCGGCGACCACGCTCATCTTGTGGATGCGCGCGCTGAGCATGAACACGATGATGAGCGGCGAGAACATCACCAGCCAGATGAGCGGCGTGCCGAAAACCGCGTTCATCAGCACGGGCGTGTTGGCGACGAAAAAGGCGACGACGCCGGTGAGCGCGAGCCCCGACGCCATGTAGTTGTAAACGCTGAGCATGTAGGTGCGCAGGCCCTCGTCGATGACCGCGCGCTCGACGCGCTGGACCGTTGCCGTTCTCCTGTCGGTGCCGAAAGCCATCAGCAGTTCCTCTGTGTCCTCGGTTGTCGGGTATCAGGCCCTTATATAGGCCGGCGTGGAGCGCGATTCAACCGGATCGCACCGCGCTCGCCGGCGGCAGCCGACGCCACATGTTTCGGAAATGTTCTCGAGGCACCGCGCCTCTCGCGGGTGGCGGGATGGGCCGAGGCCGGTCGGGGCCAATCTGCCCGCCCGGCCTCGGCTCCCCCGGCGTCAGCTTGCCAGAGCCTGCGCGTTGTCGCGGACAAACGCCTCGAACGATTGCGGCGGCTCGCCGGTAATCTGCTGCACCACGTCGGTTACCTTGTCGAAGACGCCGTTCCTGTGGTCCTCGGCCACCCGTGAGAGGTGCTCGATCACGAACGGGGGCAGGCCGGCCTCGGCCATCGCCTCTTGCCACTGCGCAGTCGGCAGGTCGACGTATTCGACGGGCTTGCTCAGGACCTTGCCGAATGTCGCCGCGATGTCTCGCTGGGACATCGCCGTCGGGCCGGTCACGACATAGGTCTTGCCGGCATGAGGTGCGGGGTTCGCCAGCACCGCAACGACGACGCGGGCGATGTCTTCCGACGCGACCGGCGCGTGTCTCCCTTCGCCATGGGGCTGGTAGATCGTCCCGTCGGCGGCGATGGTTCGCCCGTTGAGTATGAACGGCATCTCCGCGAAGAACGTGGGACGCAGGTGAACCGCCCCGACCTGCGCCCAGTCGAGCACCCGCTCGGCCAGCCAATGCTGGCGCGTAAGCGGGCTGGGGTGCCCTTCGCGGGCGACGATCTGGGACATGTTGACCACGGCCCCGATTCCGACCTCGCGCGCCACCTGGGCGAAGTTGGCGGTGGCCTCGAGCAGCCGGTCGGCCGGCGGATAGACGAAATAGGCGCGGTCTATCCCCTGCATGACCGGACGGAGAGACGCGATATCGAGCAGATCGCCGACGACCGCGTCGGCGCCCGCGGATGCCAGGCGTTCCGATCGCTGGTCGCGACGGCGTACGAGCGCGCGCACCGCATTGCCCTTGGCGAGTAGCTGATCGACGACGAGTGCGCCGGTCTTGCCGGTGGCGCCGGTGACGAGAATGGTTGGCTTGGTCATGATCTTCTCCTTTGCTGAG
>JAZFVR010000371.1:0-2974 GCA_036447835.1 Alphaproteobacteria bacterium
TGGGTCGCCATAGCATCGGAGAAGGCGGCCACGGCGCGGCCCAGGCGGCGCACGTCGTCGGCGCTCGTCGGGTCGGCGGCGGCGAGGCGGCGCCGCGTCTCGGCGACGAGGTCGTCGACCATCGAACCGATCATGCGGCGCACCGATTCGTGGATCAGGCGCGTCTGGTCGATCCCCGGATACCGGCGCGCGACCTCGGCGAACACCGGGCCCGCGAGCGGCACGTGAGCGAGGTCGGCGACGTTGAACAGCCCGGCGCGCAGGCCGTCGTCGATATCGTGGTTGTTGTAGGCGATGTCGTCGGAGAGCGACGCCACCTGCGCCTCGAGGCTGGCGAAGGTGTCGAGCTCGAGGTCGTGTTCGGCGACGTACTCGGCGATCGCCGCCGGCACCTCGCCGCTGCCGGCGCTCCCGGTGAGCGGCCCGTTGTGCTTGACCACGCCCTCGAGCGTCTCCCAGGTGAGGTTGAGCCCGTCGTAATCGGCGTAGCGCGCCTCGAGCCGGGTCAGCACGCGCAACGTCTGGGCGTTGTGGTCGAAGCCGCCGAACGCCGCCATGACCTCGTCGAGCGCGTTCTCCCCGGCGTGGCCGAATGGCGGGTGGCCGAGGTCGTGGGCCAGCCCCAGCGCCTCGGCGAGGTCCTCGTCGAGCCCCAGTTCGCGGCTGATCGAGCGCGCGATCTGCGCCACCTCGAGGCTGTGGGTGAGCCGCGTGCGGTAGTGATCGCCCTCGTGATGGACGAACACCTGGGTCTTGTGCATGAGCCGCCGGAACGCCGTCGAGTGGATGATGCGGTCGCGGTCGCGCTGGAACGGGGTGCGCGTCGCACTCTCGGGCTCGGGATGGCGGCGGCCGCGGCTCGCGTGCGGCTTCGAGGCGTAAGGGGCGGTGCCGCCGCGGGGCTCCTCAGGCATGGCGCGAAGCTACAGGCGAGCGCGCCGGCGATCAACGGCGCAGTGTGGCGGGCGATTGACAAAACTGCGAAATCGCCTAAATACCGTGGTATAATACCGGGCAGGCATATGGTTAAGGATGGTTAAGGAAATTAGGAGCTTGGAGATGACCGAGGCACCAACGGCGATCAGGCTTAGCGAGCGGGCGGCGCGCCGTATTGCCCATCTGATCGAGCAGGAAGGCACGCCGGGCGCGCGCCTGCGCGTCGCCGTCTCGGGCGGCGGCTGCTCGGGATTCCAGTACGGCTTCAGCCTCGACGACGCGCTCCAGGACGACGACATCGTGGTCGAGCGCAACGGCGTCGGTCTGGTCGTCGATCCCATGTCGCTGATGTACCTAACGGGCTCCGAGGTCGACTTCATCGAGGAGATCGCGGGCTCGTACTTCACCATCAATAACCCCAACGCCACCTCGTCGTGCGGCTGCGGCGCCTCGTTCGGCATCGCCATCTGAACTACCCCGGTCGGTTTCCTCAAGCGGCCTCGTCCGTCGACAAGCTCAGGACGAGGTTTTCTGTTTTGCGCCTTTAGTTTCTGTTTTGCGCCTTTGACAGTCCTCATGCCGAGCTTGTCGAAGCATGAGGAACTCGCCCCTCTTGGATCACTGCTTGAATCCGATCCCCGCCGTTGAGCGGGTTTTTTCGTCGCGCTACCGTGCATCCCCGGAGCGTGTAGAGTGGGGTGCATGAAGATCGCCACCTGGAACGTAAACTCGATCAGGGCGCGACTGCCGCGCGTGCTCGAGTGGCTCGCCGAGGCCGCACCCGACGTCGCGCTGTTGCAGGAGATCAAGACGGTCGGCGAGGACTTCCCCGGCCTCGAGATCGGCGACCTCGGCTACAACGTCGCGGTGTGCGGCCAGAAGACGTACAACGGCGTGGCCATACTGGCCAAGCGGCCGATCGAGGGCGTGATCGCGGTGCTGCCCGGCGGCGACGACGACGACCAGGCGCGCTACATCGAGGCCGTGGTCGGCGACGTGCGCGTCGCCTCGATCTATCTGCCCAACGGCAACCCGGTCGATTCGGCGAAGTTCCCCTACAAGCTCGACTGGATGGACCGGCTCCACGAGCGCGTGCGCGCGCTGCTCGCGTTCGAGGAGGCGGTCGTCCTCGGCGGCGACTACAACGTCGCACCCACCGACGACGACGTTTACGACCCGGACGCCTGGGCGGATGACGCCCTGTGCCGGCCCCAATCGCGCGCCCGCTTCCGCGCCATCCTCTACCTCGGCCTCACCGAAGCCTACCGCGCGCTTCACGCCGACGCGGGCGCGTACACCTTCTGGGACTACCAGAAGGGGCGCTGGCAGCGCGACGAGGGCCTGCGCATCGACCACCTGCTCCTGTCGCCGCAGGCGGCCGACCGGCTCGAGGCGTGCGACATCGACCGCGAACCGCGCGGCAAGGAGAAGGCCTCGGACCACACGCCGGTGTGGTGCGAGCTCAGGGAGCGACCATGAGCAACGAGACCACGCACGAAGGCGGCTGCCTGTGCGGCCACGTGCGCTACCGCTGCCGCGGAAAACCCGAGTGGGTCGCCCACTGCCATTGCCAGAGCTGCCGCCGGGCGAGCGGCGGGGCGGTGGTGACCTGGGCCGGCTACACGCAGGACACTTACGAAGTCATCAAGGGCACGCCGGTGCGCTTCGACTCCTCGCCCGGCGTCACCCGCGGCTTCTGCGGCGACTGCGGCTCGCCCATGACCTTCGAATCCGCGCGCTGGGCGGGCGAGGTGCATATCGCGGTCGGCACCTTCGACGAGCCCGGCGATTTTCCGCCCCAGGCGCATGTCTATACCCAGGAACGTCTTCCGTGGCTGCATCTCGACGAGCACCTGAAGAGCTATGCCAAGACCAGCCGCGAGGAGTGCGAGTGACGATGACGAGCGAAATCTACGAAGGCGGCTGCCTGTGCGGCGCGGTTCGCTACCGGGCGCAAGGCGCGCCCGACCACGCCGACCATTGCCACTGCGAGATGTGCCGCCGCCACGGCGGCGTCGCGTTCGAGACCTGGGTCTCC
>JAZFVR010000372.1:0-11931 GCA_036447835.1 Alphaproteobacteria bacterium
GATCTCCGGTCGGGGCGCTGGGCGGAGAGCGGCAAGACCGAATGCGGCATACACCGGGCGCGATGGATGCGCGAGGGAGCGGCGTAGAAAGCGCGATCGACCGTCTGCGGGCTCATACCAAGGATCATTGATCCTTGGTATCAGGTGGGCGGCGCGACGCGGCAGCGCACCCGGCGCTTGGAGAGCGCGCGGCACAGCGCTTGCGCCGCCTCGGCGTCGGCGAGCGGGCCGGCGTGAAGGCGGAAGTAGACGCCCTTGGTCGCCCCGAGATCGACGCGCCCGACGATCGCGGTGAGACCGGCGAGCAGGTCGCCGTGGGACTTCCTGAGACGGCGCCACTCCTTGTCGGCGGTCTCCTTTTCGCGGAACGACGCCAGATGGACCCGGTACGCCGGCGGCGCCGCGGTTTCAGACGCGGCCGGCGCGGGAGTCTCGGTCGCGGTCGGCGCGACGGTCTCGGTCGCGGCCGGCGCGGCGGTCTCCGGCGGCGACTCCTCGGCCATCTCCTGAGGCTCGTCGGTGGGCGGCGCGCCGTCGACGGCCGCATCCTCGACGTCGGCCTCCGGCGGCGCGGCAGCCGCTTCCACGGGCCCGGCCGCCGGCGAGGGCGCTTCGGCGGCGGCGGGTGCGGGCGGCGCCGCCGGCGCCGCCGGCGCCTCGGGCGGCTCCGGGTCGGCGACCGCGACGCCGGCGTCGCGTCGCAGGCGCATGATGTCCTTGAGCTTCGCGCGGGCGCGCGCATAGCCCTGCTCCGCGGCGCGGGCGAGCCACGCCGCGGACTCGTCGAGGTCGACCGCCACGCCCTGGCCCTCGAAATACGCCTCGCCGAGGCTGTACTGCGCCCGGACGCTGCCCTGCTCGGCCGCCTTGCGCCACCACGCGAGCGCCTCGCCCATGTCGCCGACGACCCCGTCGCCGCGCGCGTAGACGTCGCCGAGCGCGGTCTGGGCGCGGGCGAAGCCCTGCTCCGCCGCCCGCCGGAACCACGCCGCCGCCTGCGCGGGGTCGCTCTCGACGCCGCGCCCGGTCTGGTACATGAGACCGAGCCCGTGCTGGGCCTCGGCGTCGCCGGCCTCGGCGAGCGGCTGCCAGGCGTCGAGCGCGGCGGCGTAATCGCCGGCGGCGTAGGCGCCGAAACCGGCGTCGAAGCCGCCGGTCTGCGCCATGCCGCGCTCGAACGGAATGGCCGTTGCGAGCACGACGCATACGAGCCCGACGGCAGCTTTCGCCATGGTCGGATCCTGCCTTGGGGAGAAACGGCGCGAGACTACCCGATCGCCGCCGCCGGCGCCACATCCTGCGGGACCCGGGCGGCCGCACGGCGCTTGCGCGCGCCGACCGCGGCGGTTACACCGGCACAGCGTTCGAGGAGCCCGGCATGACGACAGCGAACCGAGGCGAGCTGGTCGCCGATCTGTGCCGCATCGCCCGCGCCGCCGGCGACGCGATCATGGCGTACTACGGCGGCGAGGTGGTCGTACGGGCCAAGGCCGACGCGACACCCGTGACCGACGCCGACGAGGCCGCCGAACGCCTCATCGTCGAGGCGCTCGCACGCCTCACGCCCGAGCTTCCCGTGGTCGCCGAGGAGCTCGCCGCCGCCGGGCGCATCCCCGACGTCTCGGGCGGGCGCTTCTGGCTCGTCGACCCCCTCGACGGCACCAAGGAGTTCATCAGCCGCAACGGCGAGTTCACGGTCAACATCGCGCTCGTCGAGGACGCGCGCCCGGTGCTCGGCGTCGTCCACGTGCCGGCGCTGGGGCTGACGTATTTCAGCGACGGCGCCACGGCGTTCGCCCAATCGGACGGCGGCGCGGCGCGGGCGATCCATGCCCGGCGCGCGCCCGCGGGCGGACTCGTCGCCGCGGTCAGCCGTTCGCACCGCACGCCCGAGACCGACGCCTTCCTCGCCGACGTCGCGGTGGCCGAAGAGCGCACCGCCGGCAGCTCGCTCAAGTTCGGGCTGGTCGCCGCCGGCGAGGTCGACGTCTACCCGCGCTTCGGCCGCACCATGGAGTGGGATACCGCCGCCGGCCACGCCGTCGTCGCCGCCGCGGGCGGCAGCGTGCGCACCCTCGACGGCGACGAGCTCGCCTACGGCAAGCCGGGATTCGAGAACCCCTCGTTCATCGTGCGCGGGCGCGTGGCGTGACGCCGTTCACCCCCGGCGCCGCGATCGGCTAGACTGGAACCCGAACCGGAACCGGAGCCCGCAGGTGAGCCCGAGCACCGCCAACGTCGTCGCCGCCGATGACGCCGCCATAGCGCGCGCGGCGCGGCTGCTGCGCGACGGCCGGCTGGTCTCGTTTCCCACCGAGACCGTCTACGGCCTCGGCGCCGACGCCACCTCGGACGCGGCGGTCGCCGCGCTCTTCGCCGCCAAGGGGCGGCCATCGACGAACCCGTTGATCGCGCACGTCGCCTCCGCGGAAGCCGCGGCGCGCGAGGCCGAATTCGACGACCGGGCGCGGCGCCTCGCCGCACGCTTCTGGCCCGGGCCGCTGACGCTGGTGCTGCGCCGCCGCGCCGACTGCCGCATCGTGCCGCGGGCGTGCGCGGGCCTCGACAGCGTGGCGCTGCGCGTGCCCGACCACCCGATTGCGCTCGCGCTGCTCGCCCAAACGAGCCGCCCGGTGGCGGCGCCGAGCGCCAACCCCTCGGGCCGCCTGAGCCCGACCACGGCCGATCACGTGGCCGCGGCGCTCGGCGATGCCGTCGCGCTCGTCCTCGACGCCGGGCCCTGCCGCGTGGGCATCGAATCGACGGTGCTCGACCTGAGCCGGCCGGGTATCGCGCGGCTGCTGCGTCCGGGCGGCGTCGCGGGCGTGGCGATCGAGGCCGAGACCGGAGCACTCGCCGGGCCCGGCGAAGGCCCGGCGCGCTCACCCGGCATGCGCGAGAGCCACTACGCGCCGCGCCTGCCCTTGCGGCTCGAGGCGCGGAGCGCAGCTGCGGACGAGGCGCTGCTCGCCTTCGGCGACGACGTCCCCCAGGGCGCCGCGGCGACGCTCAACCTGAGCCCTCGCGGCGACCTCGACGAGGCGGCGGCCAACCTGTTCGCCATGCTGCACGCGCTCGATCGCCGGGAGTTTACGGGCATCGCGGTAGTGCCGGTCCCCGACGACGGCCTCGGCGCCGCCATCAATGACCGTCTGCGGCGGGCGGCATCGGCGCGCGGGCGCGCCGCCGGCGAGGACGCCGCCTGAATGTCCACCGACGTGCAACCCAGCCTCGTCTCCGAAGACGCGGTCGAGCGCATCAAGGAGGCCGTCGGCGCCAAGGGCTGGATAACCGACCCGCAGGCGATGGAGCCCTATCTCGTCGAGCCGCGCGGGCGCTACCGCGGGAGCACCGCACTCGTGGTGCGCCCGGCGTCGCGCGAGGAGGTCGCGGCGGTGGTCAGGATCTGCGCCGGTGCAGGTATCGGCATCGTCCCCCAGGGCGGCAACACCGGCCTCGTCGGCGGGTCGCTGCCTTACGATCGAGCGGGTGAGATCGTCCTCAGCCTGGGCCGCATGAACGCGGTGCGCGCGGTCGACCCGGTCAACTACACGATCACGGTCGAGGCCGGCTGCGTGCTCGCCGACGTGCAGGCGGCGGCGGCCGAGGCCGACCGCCTGTTCCCCTTGAGCCTGGGGGCGGAGGGAAGCTGCCAGATCGGCGGCAACCTGTCGACCAACGCCGGCGGCACCCAGGTGCTGCGCTACGGCAATGCCCGCGACCTCGTGCTCGGGCTCGAGGTGGTGCTGCCCGACGGCAGCCTGTGGGAGGGCTTGCGGGGCCTGCGCAAGGACAACACGGGCTACGACCTCAAGCAGCTGTTCATCGGCGCCGAGGGCACGCTCGGCGTCATCACCGCGGCGGTGCTCAAGCTGTTCCCGCGGCCGCGCGATGTGGTTACGGCGTTCGTCGGCGTCGGCGACGCCCATGCCGCGGCGGCGCTGTTCACGCGCGCCCGCGACGCGGCGGGAGAGGCGGTGACCGCCTGCGAGCTGATGCCGCGCATCGGCCTCGAATTCGTGCTGCGCCACGCGCCGGGGACGCGCGATCCTCTCGCCGAGCCGCATCCCTATTACGTGCTCCTCGAGCTTTCCGGTTTCGCGGCGAGCGCCGGCCTGCGCGACGCGCTCGAATCGCTGCTCGCGGAGGCTCTCGAGGCGGGAATCGCGCAGGACGCGACGATCGCCGCGAGCGCCGATCAGGCGCGGGCGCTGTGGCGGCTGCGCGAGGCGCTCTCGGAGGTGCAGCGTGACGAGGGTGGCAGCATCAAGCACGACGTTTCGGTGCCGCTTTCGCGGGTCGCCGATTTCATCGTCGAGGCCGACGCCGCGGTCGCGGCGGTGCTGCCCGGCGTCCGCCCGGTGCCCTTCGGCCACCTCGGCGACGGCAACGTTCATTACAACCTGAGCCAGCCGGTGGGCGCCGACAAGGACGCCTACCTGGCACGCTGGGACGAGATCAACGCCATCGTCCACGACATCGCGCTCGGCATGGGTGGCAGCTTCAGCGCCGAGCACGGCATTGGCCGCATGCACAAGGACGACCTCGCCCGCTACCGCTCGCCGCTCGAGCTCGAGCTGATGCGGCGGCTCAAGGCGGCGCTCGACCCGCAAGGAATCATGAACCCCGGCAAGGTAGTGTAGGGGAAGCGGCCCGCCCACGCGGGCGCCATGTGAGAGAAGGGCCGACGATGACCGGCTATACCGCCCCGCTTCGCGACATGCGCTTCGTCCTTCACGAGGTCGTCGGCCTCGACGAAGTCGCGCGGCTGCCGGGCTGCGAGGAGGCCACGCCGGACCTCGTCGACCAGGTGCTCGAGGAAGCCGGCAAGTTCGCCTCCGGCGTGCTCGCGCCGCTCAACGAAACGGGCGACCGCGAGGGCACGCGCCTCGAGAACGGCGTCGTGCGCACGCCGGCGGGGTTCGCCGACGCCTACCAAAAGTTCGTCGCCGGCGGCTGGAACGGGCTCCCCTTCGACCCCGGCCACGGCGGCCAGGGCCTGCCCTGGCTGGTCTCGACCGCGGTTTCGGAAATGTGGTTTTCGGCCAACATGGCGTTCGGGCTATGCCCGCTGCTGACGCAAGGGGCGGTCGAGTTGCTCGCCGGTCACGGCTCGAACGAGCAGAAGGAGCTCTACCTCGACAAGCTCACATCGGGCGAATGGAGCGGCACCATGTGCATGACCGAGCCCCAGGCGGGCTCGGACGTGGGCGCGATCAACACCCGCGCGGTGCGCGACGGCGAGGGCTGGCGCATCACCGGCGCCAAGACCTTCATCACCTACGGCGACCACGACATGGCCGCGAACATCGTGCACATGGTGCTCGCGCGCACCGCAGGCGCGCCGCCCGGCATCCGCGGCGTGTCGCTTTTCGTGGTGCCCAAGCTGATCGTCGGCAGCGACGGCGCGCCGGGCCCGCGCAACGACGTGCGCGTGGTGTCGCTCGAGCACAAGCTGGGGATCAACGCGAGCCCCACCTGCGTCATGGCCTTCGGCGATTCGGACGGCGCCGCGGCGTCGCTCGTCGGCGAGGAGAATCGCGGCATCGAGTACATGTTCATGATGATGAACAATGCCCGCCTCGGCGTCGGCCTGCAGGGCGTGGCGATGGCCGAGCGCGCCTACCAGCGCGCCCACGCCTACGCGCGCGAGCGACGCCAGGGCCGGCGGCTTTCCGACGGCGAGCCGGCGCGGCTCGTCGACCACGCCGACGTTCGCCGCATGCTGATGACCATGAAGGCGCAGGCCGAGGCGATGCGCGCGCTCGCCTGCCGCGTCGCCGCCGACATCGACGTCGCGCGCCGCCACGCCGACGCCGAGGCGCGCGACGCGGCCCGCCGCCGCGTCGACCTGCTCACCCCGGTGGTCAAGGCGTATTGCAGCGACACCGGCTTCGAGTTGGCGTCGCTCGGCGTCCAGGTGCACGGCGGCATGGGCTACATCGAGGAGACCGGCGCGGCGCAGCACCTGCGCGACGCGCGCATCGCCATGATCTACGAAGGCGCCAACGGCATCCAGGCGCTCGACCTGGCGCGCCGCAAGCTGCAACTCGAGGACGGCCGCGCGATGCAGGAATACCTCGCGGGTCTCGGCGCTCTCGATCACCGCCTCGACGCCGCCGACGAGGCGCTGGCGCCGCTGCGTGCGCGCCTCGGCGAGGCCGCGAAGGCGCTCGACGCGGCGACGCGCTGGTTCGCGGCGACGTGGCCGAAGGACGCCGACGGGGCGGCCGCGGGCGCCACCGATTACCTGCGCCTCTTCGGCCTCACCGCCTGCGGCGAAATGATGGCCGAGGCCGCACTCAAGGCGAGCGAGCGGGTGCGCGCCAACGACGCCGACGCCGATTTCTACCGGGCGAAGATGGCGACCGCGCGCTTCTTCGCCGAGCGCATCCTGCCCTTGGCGCCGGCGCTGCTCGGCCCGATAACCGCGGGCGCCGGGACGCTAACAGGACTCGGCGACACTATCGATTGAGGCGGCCGCTCACGCGGCCGGCCCCGCGACGACCTCGGCGACCGCCACGCGCCGCCGCCAGGTCTGCGACCGGCGCTGCAGTCCGCGGGTGACCAGGGCGTAAAGAACGCGCACGCCGGCCGAGGTGTAGACGATCATCATGGCCATCGCCGCCGCGGGCGCGATGTCGCCCTGGTCGTCCATGTTCAAGACCGCGACCGAGGCAAGGTGCGTCGTCGGGCCCCAGAGGAAGACGACCGCCGAGACCGTCGTCATGGCGCAGACGAACAGGTAGATCGAGATGTCGAGGATCGCCGGCACGCAGACGGGGAACGTGACCCGCGTGAACGTCTTGTAGAACGGCACCTTGAGCGACGCCGAGACGGCCTCGAACTCGGCATCGAGCTGCTTGAGCGCGGTCATCGCGATGAGGTGCGGCACCGTGTAGTAGTGCGTGATGGTGCAGATCACGAGGATCCCCATGGTGGCGTAGAGGAAGCTGAACGGGTTCGCCAGCTCGATGCCGGTAAACGGAATCGTGAACGTCGTCGGGTTGAAGAAGAAGATGTAGGCGAGCCCGAGGACCATGCCGGGCACCGCGAGCGGGACGATGGCGAAGAACTGAAGCACCGAGCGGAACGGGCCATAGCGCTGTGACTTCTCGATGAAATAGGCACCGGTAAAGATGATGAACGTGCCGAACAGCGCCGTCAGCGTCGCCAGAATGATGCTGTTCCAGTACGCGGGCCAGCCGCCGCCGTCCATGAGGTCGAACTGGTAGTTGTCGAACACCAGCTCGAGATTGTACGGCCAGAACTTGATGAACGACGCGTACGCCGACACGGCGAGCATGCCGACGAGGATGAAGGTGATGACCAGGCAGAAGGCGAGCATGATGAGGTCGAAGCGGCGCTTCGGCTGCGGCTCGAGCGGCACCGAACGCGCCGAAATCTGCGCCACCTGCCGGCGCTGGACGAGGCGGTCGGCGATGAAGCTCAAGATCACCGGCGACAGCAGCACGACGCTCACCACTGCGCCCATCTGGAAGTTCCACTGGCCGACGACCTGCTTGTAGATGTCGACCGAGAGCACGTTGTACCAGCCGCCGATCACCTTGGGCGCGCCGAAGTCGGTGATCGCGTAGGTGAAGGCGACGAAGCACGCGCTCATCACGCCGTACTTCGCCGCCGGCAGGGTGACGGTGAAGAAAATGCGCAGCTTGCTCGCCCGCAACGCCACCGCCGCCTCGTACAGGCGCGCGTCGGCCATCGACAGCGCCGTCGTCAGGATGAGCACGGCGTGGGGAAATATCCAGAAAGACAGCGCGATGACGATACCGATCGGGCCGTAGATCGATTGGCCACCCATGACCCCCTTGATCATCCCTTGGTTGCCGAACAGGTAGACCAGCGAGATCGCCGGCAGGAGCGACGGCGCGAGGATGGGAATCAGCGCGATGCCGCGGAACAATCCCTTGAACGGCATGCAGCTGCGGGTGAGCGCGTAGGCGTAGACGAACGCGAGCGTGACCACGATCACCGTGGTGACGATGCCGATCGTGATGGTGTGCTGCGCCGAGATCACCAGCGACGGCGTATTGAAGTACTCGATGTAGTTGGCGAGCCCGATGAAGGTCCCTTCCGCGTCCTCGAAGCTCTTCGAAAGCATCGCGTAGAGCGGCAGGAACACCGCGCCGACGAGTCCCAGCGCCAGGATGACGAGGCCGGCCCCCTGGATCAGGTCGTCGCGGCTGAGCGTGGGACGCAGCGGCGCGGCACGGGCAACGGCGACGTCGGCCACGGTTCGCCTCGCTAGCGATCCGCGAACACGCGGATGCGGTCGTCGGGGAAGATGACCGTGAGGTCCGCGCCCGCGCGGATGTCAAGCTTGCGAACGAGGCTGGGTGGGAAGTCGGCGGTGATCGGCAGGTCGCCGATCCCGTCGATGGTCAGCGTCGCCCGGAAGAACGAGCCGAGGAACTCGAGGTCGTCGACGCGCGCGCTCGCGGCGTTGCGCGCGTCACGGCCCGTGTCTTGCGCCGCCAGATCTTCGGGCCGAACGCACACGGTGACGGCGGTCCCCTGGTCGAGCCCGTCGAGGGCGGTGGTGCACTCGATCTCGACATCGCCGAGGCGCACGCGCCGCAGTCCGAGGACGACGCCGGGCAGGAAGTTCATCGTGCCGACGAAATCGGCGACGAACCGGGTCGCCGGGTCGCGGTATATTTCGGTCGGCGTGCCGACCTGCACGATGGCACCCTGCTCCATGACGACGATTCGATCGGCCATGGTAAGCGCCTCTTCCTGGTCGTGTGTCACCATGATCGTGGTGATGCCGAGGCGGCGCTGGAGCCGGCGCACCTCGTGCCGAAGATAGACCCGCACCTTGGCGTCGAGCGCGCTCAACGGCTCGTCGAGAAGGAGCAGGCCCGGCCACGTCGCAAGCGCGCGCGCCAAGGCGACGCGCTGCTGCTGGCCGCCCGAAAGCTGCGCCGGGTACTTCCGCTCCTGCCCCGCAAGTTCCACGAGCTCGAGGAGCTCTTCGACGCGTTTCTCGATGGCGTCCTTCTTCATCCGGCGGTTTTCGAGCCCGTAGGCCAGGTTCTTGAACACCGTGAGGTTCGGGAACAGGGCGTAGGACTGGAAAACGATGCCGAAGTCGCGCGCCGCCGGCGGCAGCGTCGAAATATCCTTTCCGGCCTGGACCACCCGTCCGTGGGTCTGGATGTCGAGCCCGGCGATGCAGCGCAGCAACGTCGTCTTTCCGCATCCCGACGGGCCGAGGAAGCAGATGAACTCGCCCTCATGGACGTCGAGGCTCACGTCCTCGAGCGCGGCGAACGAGCCGAACATCTTGGTGAGATTTTCGATCCGAAGATACGGCTCGCCCTGCTTCTCTTCTCGCTTCGATCCGTCTTCGGCCATCGCGTTTTCCTTGCGCCGCTTTCAACAGTTCGACAAACGCCTCCCGACCCCGCAGGTGCCGCGGGGCGGTCGAGCGCCTGTCAGCGACGCCTACTCTGTTCCTTGAAACCGCGCCGGTGGCCCGGCCGACACGCCATCGACATGCGGCCGGACCACCGTGCGCCCGGTTCTAGCCCTTCGGCTCGGACTTGGCGTCGTAACGCTTCTGCCATTCGCCGAGGATGCGTTTCCGGTTGCTCGCGGCCCAGGCGAAATCGTTGTCGATCATCTTCTCGATCGTGTTCGGCGGGAAGTGCTCCACCGGCTCCGCCAGCTCCGGGATCGCCAGGATCGGCAGGTAGTCGTTGAAGACCTTCATGGCCGCCGGCGAGATGTGCCAATCCATGAGCTTCTTCGCCGCCTCGATCTTCTTCGAGGTCTTGAGGATTCCGCTGGCCTCGACCTCCCAGCCGACTCCTTCCTCGGGAATAACGAGATCGAGCGGCGCGCCTTTTTTCTTGAGCTTGGCGCCGCGGAAGGCGAAGGAAATGCCGATGGGGTGCTCGCCGGCGGCGGCCAGCCGGCACGGCTTCGACCCGGAATGGGTGTACCGGGCCATGTTCTCATGAAGCGAGTCCATGTAGGTCCACGCCCCGCCTTCACCCATGATCTGGATCCAGCTCGAAACGGTGAGGAAGCCGGTGCCCGAGGAGTTCGGGTTGGGCATGACGAGGTGACCGTTGTACACGGGCTTGATCAGGTCCCGCCACGAGGCCGGCTTGGGCAGGTTGAACTTCTTCGCCTCGATCGTGTTGAAGCAGATCACGGCGGCGTAGGCATCGACCCCGACCCAGTGCGGCGGATTGCGCGCGTCGCGGAACCTGGCGTCGAGCCGATCCAGCCCTTTCGGTGCGTAGGGCAGCAACATGCCCAGCGCGTCGACCACCAGCAGACTCGTCGCCGAGGTCCCCATAAAGATATCGGCCTGCGGGTTGCCGGCATCGATCTCGGCCAGGATCTTGGCCGTGATGATGCCCGTCGAATCGCGCACCCAGTTGATGTCGATGTCCGGGTTTTCCTTGCGGAACGCCTTGCGGAGCGGCTCAAGCTCCTCGGCCTCGAGCGCCGTGTAGACGGTGAGCGTCGTCTGGGCGACCACTGGCCCGGCCGCGAAACCGGCGGCCAAGAGGCCGACCGCGGCGACGGCGCAAACGCGCCTGGAAAGTCTCGCTAGGAATTCGTATCTCATCGGTCCATTCCTCCCTGTTGAATCAGTGAATCGCCCGTCCGAATCCCAGGACCGGAGTCCACTCTGCATGTTGGGCATCGCCCTGGCGGCGAACGCGCCCAATCGGCCCCGCCCCATCCTTATGGCAACCATCTGTAACCGCCGCGCGACAGGCGCCAGGTGCCTATGGTTCTTGTCACTTTAACTCCGGAAACCATGTCACACCCCCGCCCGGTCGGCAAGCCTCAACCGGCGCCATGCCGCCGGGCGCCTCAGCCATCGTCGATCAGGCGGTTGGCGCCGCGCAGGAAGACCACGATCAGGCAGCCCCCGGGCGCCTCCGACCAGTGGCGCGAGCCCGGCGGGAAGCTGACGAAATCGCCCGGCCGGAACACCGAGCCATCGCTGTCGACGAGCTCGCCTTCGAGCACGAGGAACTCCTCGATGCCGGTGTGCTCGTGGGGCAGCGAGCGGGCGCCGGGCGCGAAGCGGACGAGGAAGCAGCCGTGGCCGCTGGCGTCGTCGTAGCTGACGTTGAGCCAGGTGAGCCCCGGGACGCGCTTGCCGTAGCGGTCGAAAGGCCTGAACGGCGCCTCGCCGGTGCGAACGATGCGGCGCCCGGCGGCGTTCGGTTCGGTCACGGCAACGTCCTCGTTTGGTGACGCGATACGGCGTTCGTCGGCCCGCACAGGGTCGCAAGCGGATGCCGCGAATGCAAGCGCCACAAGGGCCCGTCGCCACGTCGGCGGAGGCCGCCGCGAGTAAGGTTACCAGCGGTCGCGAGGTGGTGTAATCTACACTTGAATTCGCGGGTCGATTTTGAGAAAGTCCGCGACTTCCAACCGAGGTCCAAACTTCGAAGAGAAGGGGGGACGCAATGACGAGCACCGTTGCTGCGACCAAACTCGCCACTGTGTCTAACTCCAGCCAGCCCCGTCCAGAGGCACTGGAAAGTTGGGTCGAGGGGAGAGTAAAGCCGGGGGCGTGGGCGCGCCCGGCGAGCGCTCGTGCCGAAGCCGACTACTTCGTCGAGCGCGACGGCCTGCGCTACGCCGGCACGCATCTCCTGATCGACCTGTGGGGTGCCAGCCGGCTCGAAGACCTGGCGCTCGCAGAGGCGACGCTGCGCGAGGCGGCCGATGCCGTGGGGGCGACGCTGCTGCACGTGCACGTCCACCACTTCACGCCCAACGGCGGCGTCTCGGGCGTCGCGGTGCTCGCCGAATCGCACATCAGCGTCCACACCTGGCCCGAGACCGGCTACGCGGCGCTCGACATCTTCGTCTGTGGCGAGTGCGACGCGCATGCGGCGATTCCCGTGCTGTGCCGCGCCTGGCGCCCCGAGG
>JAZFVR010000373.1:0-6006 GCA_036447835.1 Alphaproteobacteria bacterium
CCATACGTCTCAAATAGAGTTTTCCGATATAAAATAGCGGCTTGCCTCGATGTCAGCTGCGGGTCCAGGCTGTGTAAAAACGTCATTCAATTCTGTTGTTGGAGTAAATATGCCTAATTTCTAGAAATTGCAGCCTGCTAAGTTATTGATTTAATTAACACCGACATTTCAGCGAATGGGCCGAAATCGCCTTTCGGGCGATTCTTCGGCGTTTTCACACAGCCTGGGTCAGGAACGGAAGTGCCGATGACCCTGCGCCACTGTCCGCCGTTGGGCGTAAAGCAGACGTGATCCGCTGAGAAGCGGACGTTCGGCGCCTTGGTTCGGCCGCCTTCAGACCGGGACGCTACGCCTAGACCGCCTCGTCGAACCATTTCTCGCCGGCCTCGCCGTGGCGGGTGATGGAATCCTTGTAGCCCTGCCGCTTCGCTTGCGACGCCTCGGTCTGGTACTTGGCCTTCCAGTCGCCGTACGCCATGCCGTAGACGAGCGCGCGCGATTCGTCGTAGCTCACCTCGACGGCGTGCTCCCTGGCCGCCGCGACGTACCACTTCGACAGGCAGTTGCGGCAGAAGCCGGCGAGCGTCATCAGGTCGATGTTCTGGACGTCGGTGCGTTCGCGGAAGTGGTGGACGAGGCGGCGGAAGACGGCGGCCTCGACCTCGGTACGGGTCTTGTCGTCCATGGCTTCTCCTGAATGCTGCTTCGATCCTGCGGCCTAAATTGGGGCGCCGGCGCAGGCGTGTCCACCGCGCTCAATCAACGTCAGGCCCGGCGACGTCGAGCCCGGTCAGCGTGTCCTCGATCAGCAGGTCGACGACGGCGCGCAGCGCCTCGGCCTGGTCGGCGCCGGCGGTGCACGCCGCGTGATAGGCGTCGAGCTGGCGGTCGGCGCTGGTGCCGCGCGCGACGATTTCGCGCGCGTGCTCGATCTCGGCGGTGCAATCGAGGCGCTCGGCGTCCTCGCGCACCAGTTCGATGAGTTCCTCGAGCAGCTCGGCGTAAGGGGCCAGCCGTCCCTTGCCGAAATCGACCAATTCGCCCTCGACGCCGTAGCGCTGGGCGCGCCAGCGGTTCTCGTCGACCAGGATGCGCGGGTAGATGCGCCAGCGCTGATTGTTGCAGCGCAGGCGGTAGAGCATGCTGATAAGGCACTGGGTCAGCGCCGCGATGGTCGCCGCGTCGTCGAGGCGCGTGCACACGTCGGGGATGCGTATCTCGAGCGTCGGGAAGCGCGCGCTCGGGCGCAGGTCCCACCACAGTTTGGTGGCGTCCTCGATGAGCCCGGCGCTGATGAACTGGCCGACGACGCGCTGGAACTCGCCGAAGCTCTCGTAACGGTCGGGAAGCCCGGTGCGCGGCAGCGCGTCGAACACCGTGAGCCGGTACGATTTCAGCCCGGTGTTCTCGCCGCCCCAGAACGGCGACGAGGTGCTGAGCGTCAGCAGATGCGGCAGGAAATACGTCATCTGGTTCATCAGGTCGATGCGCAGGTCGTTGTCGTCGACCTCGACGTGGACGTGCATGCCGCAGATCAGGAGGCGCCGCGCCACCGCCTGCAGGTCGCGGGCGAGCATCTGGTAGCGCTCCTGCTCGACGTGTTGCTGCTTCTCCCAGCGCGCGAAGGGGTGCGTCGAGGCGGCGATCGGCGCCAGACCGTGGCGCGCCGCCACCTTGGCCACGGTGGTGCGCAGGTGCGCGAGGTCGGCGCGCGCCTCGCGCACGGTGGCGCACGGGCGCGTGCCGACCTCGATCTGCGCGCGCAGGAACTCGGGCGCGACCTGGCCCTGGAGCTGCGCCTCGCATTCCGCGAACATCGATGCGGGCGGGTCCGACGCGAGGTCGCGGCTGGCGCGGTCGACGAGCAGGTACTCCTCCTCGATCCCGACCGTGAGCCTCGGCGCGCGGAGCACCACGTCAGCCCTCGATCGGGCGGTAGAGGCTGGCGTCGGCGAGCACGCGGTGAAGCGCCGCGGCGACGATGTTGGCCCAGGCCTCGGCGCCGTGGTGGGTGTCGATGAGGTCCTGGCGGATCTCGATGGTCACGTGCGGCAGGCGCCGTGCCACCGCGTGGACGGGGATCGAGTTGGGGACGGGAACGCGCCCCGAATAGGGTTCGTTGTCGCCGACGCGGATCGCCGGGTCGGCGGCGAGCGCGTCGATCAGCGCCCGCGCGGTCGCGGCGTCGCGGTCCCACAGCACGCTCACCTGCCACGGCCGCTCGAAGCCATCCATCACCGGGGTGAAGCTGTGCATCGAGATCACCATCGGCGGCCCGGCGAAGCGTTCGCCGCCACGCGTGATCGTCGCGTCGAGCGCATTGTGGTAGGGCCAGAAGCACGCCTCGGCACGCGCCTGCGCCGCGGCCTCGTCGACGTCCGCGTTGCCGGCGATCGCGACGCCGTCGCTGACGCGCGGAATCGAGGCCGGCGAATCGGGCGGCCGGTTGCAGTCGATCACCAGCCGCGAAAACCCGGCGAGCACCGCCGGAGCGTCGATCATTACGGCGAGGCGCGGGGTCACGTCGCCGGCGCCGATGTCCCATCCGATGTGCCGCTCGAGCAGCGATTCGTCGAGGCCGAGATCGCCGAGCGCCCTGGGCACCGCCCGGCTCGCGTGATCGCAGAACAGCACCGCCCGCGCGCGGCCTTCGCCGTTGACGATCTCGAACGGCGCCGGATCGTCCTCTCCGAGAAGCGCCGGCCGGCGGGGTGCGAGTCTGGTGACGGTGCCCGACATGGCTCGACTATAACGCAATATCGCTGCCCGGCGGTTCGCTTGATTGCCTCGGGTCCGCTTTCTACAATCCCCACGCATGCCCGCCGCCGATCCCCGCGCGCTTCTGCGTGAGCTGTTCGACGCCGCGCTCGACGCCGCGGCGCCCGGGCGCTGCGTGGCGCCGCATCTCCCCGAGCCGCCGCCGGGGCGCACGGTCGTCGTCGGCGCCGGCAAGGCGGCCGCCGAGATGGCGCGCGCCGTCGAGGCGCACTGGGCGGGCGACCTCGACGGCCTCGTCGTCACCCGCTACGGACACGCGGCACCGACCCGCGCCATCGAGGTCGTCGAGGCGGCACATCCGGTGCCCGACCGCGCCGGGCGCGAGGCGGCGCGGCGCATCCTCGAGCTTGTCGGCGGCCTGGGCGAAGACGACCTCGTGCTGTGCCTGATCTCGGGCGGCGGCTCGGCGCTGCTCGCCCTGCCGTCCGCGGGCATCAGCCTCGACGACAAGCAGGCGGTGAACCGCGCGCTGCTGCGGGCGGGCGCCACGATCTCCGAGATCAACTGCGTGCGCAAGCACCTGTCGGCGATCAAGGGCGGCCGGCTCGCCGCCGCCGCCGCGCCCGCCCGCGTCGTCGCGCTCTTGATCTCGGACGTGCCCGGCGACGATCCGCACGTCATCGCCTCGGGCCCGACGGTCGCCGACCCGACGACCTTCGCCGACGCCCGCGCGGTGCTCGCCAAATTCGCCATCGACCCGCCCGCCCCGGTGCGCGCGCACCTCGAGGCGGCGGCCGACGAAACGCCGAAGCCGGGCGATGCGCGCCTGGCGCGCGCCGAGGCACGGCTCGTCGCCACGCCGCGGGCGGCGCTCGAGGCGGCGGCGGCGCGGGCGCGCGCGGCGGGGTTCGAACCGCTGATCCTCGGCGACGCCCTCGAGGGCGAGGCGCGCGAGGTGGGCGACGACCACGCCGATATCGCCCGCCGCGCGGCGACGGCCGGCGAGCCCGTGGCCGCGCCCTGCGCGATCCTCTCGGGGGGCGAGACGACCGTGACCGTGCGCGGGCGCGGCCGCGGCGGGCGCAACGGCGAGTATCTGCTGTCGCTCGCCATCGCCCTCGACGGCCTCGCCGGCGTCTGGGCGCTCGCCTGCGACACCGACGGCATCGACGGCAGCGAGGACAATGCCGGCGCCGTGATCGCCCCCGACACGCTGGCGCGCGCCGCGGCCGCCGGCGTCGATGCGCGCGCCCATCTCACCGACAACGACGCCTACGGCTTCTTCGCCGCCCTCGGCGACCTCATCGTCACCGGCCCGACGCTGACCAACGTCAACGACTTCCGCGCCCTCCTCATAACCTCTGGTAGACCGGACGCGGCGACACTAAGTTAGTACGACACAAAGGAAATCCATGCGTCGCCACCGTAACGCCAAGATCGTCGCCACCCTCGGTCCGTCGAGCTCGAGCCGCGAGATCATCCGCGGCCTGTTCGACGCCGGCGCCGACGTCTTTCGCTTCAACTTCAGCCACGGCGAGCACGCCGAGCACAAGGCGCGCTACGACATCATCCGCGCGCTCGAGGAGGACACCGGGCGGCCGGTCGCGGTGATGCTCGACCTGCAAGGGCCGAAGCTGCGCATCGGCCGCTTCAATGACGGCGCGGTGGACCTCGCCGAGGGTCAGGCGTTCCGCCTCGACCTCGCCAAGACGCCGGGTGACGCCAAGCGTGTCGCGCTCCCGCACCGGGAGGTGTTCGCCGCGCTCACCAAGGGCGCCGATCTGCTCCTCGACGACGGCCGCATCCGCCTGCGCGTCGAGAAACGCGGCAAGGACTTCGCCGAGACCACGGTGCTGGTCGGCGGCACGCTCTCCGACCGCAAGGGCGTCAACCTGCCCCGCCTCGTACTGCCGATCGCGGCACTCACCGACAAGGACCGGCGCGATCTCCGCTTCGGCCTCGACCTCGGCGTCGACTGGGTGGCGCTGTCGTTCATCCAGCGCGCCGACGACATCGCCGAGGCGCGCAAGCTGATCGCCGGGCGCGCCGCGATCATGTCGAAGCTCGAGAAGCCGGCGGCGATCGATCACCTCGACGAGATCATCGAGCTCTCCGACGGCATCATGGTGGCGCGCGGCGACCTCGGCGTCGAGCTCGAACCGGAGGCCGTGCCGGGCCTGCAGAAGGAGATGGTGAGCGCCGCGCGCCAAGCGGGCAAGCCGGTGGTGGTGGCGACGCAGATGCTCGAATCGATGGTCGCCTCGCCGACGCCGACCCGCGCCGAGGCCTCCGACGTGGCGACCGCGGTCTACGACGGCGCCGACGCGGTGATGCTCTCGGCCGAGACCGCGTCGGGCGACTACCCGATCGAGGCGGTGGCGATGATGGACCGCATCATCGGCCGCGTCGAGCGCGACCCGCGCCAGCGCCGCTTCCTCGACGCCGACCGCACCGATCCCGAGGCGACCAGCGCCGACGCCATCACCGCCGCCGCGGCGCAGGTGGTGGAGACGATCCGCGCGGTGCTCATAGTCACCTACTCGGTGTCGGGCTCGACCACCTTGCGCGCAGCGCGCGAGCGCCCGGCGGTGCCGATCCTCGGGCTCACGCCGAGCGCCGAGATCGCCCGTCGGCTCACCATCGCGTGGGGCGTCCACAGCGTGCGCACCGAGGACGCCCACGACTTCGTCGACATGACCGAGAAGGCGTGCCAGCTCGCCCTGCGCGAAGGCTTCGCCGAGGCCGGCGAGCGGCTGGTGATCACCGCCGGGGTGCCGTTCGGCACGCCGGGCTCGACCAACACGCTGCGCATCGCCTGGGTCGGCGGCGGCGCCGAGCGACCCGGGAAACGGCGGCGCTGAGCGCATGAGTATCCGGTTCGAAGTGGTTTGACGCTGTCGATCGTTCTTCGACGGACGGCGCTTTGCGTGCATTTGTCATGCCCGTACATGATCCGGGCATCCAGAGTTGCGCCGCCGATGTCATGGATGGCCGGGTCAAACCCACCGCTGTCCGGTCGAGCGCGGCTGGTAGCCTGTATTGTCTTTCACTCCCCTCGATGGGGATGGGCCACGGGAGGGTTGAAGGCCAAGCCTTTGCGCCACAGGCCAGGCGGCAGCCTCGTCAGATTTAAGAAGGAAAGGGGTCAGACCCCTTTTCCAGTGCGGGCCCCTTTTCCAGTGCGCTCAAGGACACCGACATGGGAATTAAGGGGACACCTTACTTAATTCAGTGTCAAAACTTAATTCGGTGTCACAGCCAAACGTGTGAATTAAGTAAGGTGTCCCC
>JAZFVR010000374.1:0-5095 GCA_036447835.1 Alphaproteobacteria bacterium
TCTCGCCGACGGCGAGTGGGACGACGCCAACCGCGAGGCCTTCGGCAACACGGTCATCGACCTCATCGCCGAGTACAGCCCCGACTTCAAGGACCGCATCCTTCACGCCGAGGTGCGCACGCCGCAGGACCTCGAGAACGAGGTCGGCCTCACCGAGGGCAACATCTTCCAGGGCGAGCTGACCATGGACCAGCTGCTGTTCAACCGGCCGATACCGGGCTACGCGCAGTACCGCATGCCGGTCAAGGGCATGTACCTGTGCGGCTCGAGCACCCATCCCGGGGGCGGGGTGATGGGGGCGCCCGGCGCCAACGCGGCACGCGAGGTGCTCGGCGATCTCGCCGAGCGGAGGTGAGCGTGGCGACGACGTCCGAACTCGACGCGGTCATCGTCGGCGGCGGCCACAACGGCCTCGCTTGCGCCGCCTTCCTCGCGCGTGCGGGGCGGCGCGTCACGGTGGTCGAGGCCGCACCCCGGCTCGGCGGCGCTGCGGTGAGCGGAGAGATCGCGCCGGGCTTCACCGTCTCGCGCTGCGCCCACCTGCTCCACCTGCTGCACCCGCGGGTGATTCGCGGCCTCAGGCTCAGGCATCACGGGCTGAAGTTGACGAGTCGCGACATGGCGACGGTGGCGCTGTCGCCCGACGGCGAGCATGTGGTGCTTTCGAGCGACGAAACGGCGACGACCGAATCGCTTGCGCGCCATTCGCGCGCCGACGCCGGCGCGCTGCCCGAGTTCCGGCAGCGTCTGATCCGTTACGCCGGCGCACTGAGGCCCTTTCTCGGCCGCGTGCCGCCGCGCCTCGGCGGCGGCTGGGGCGACCGCGCCGGGCTGGCCCGGCTCGCCCTCGCGGTGCGCCGGCTCGGGCGCGACGACATGCGCGAATTCCTGCGCATCGTCGCCATCAACAGCGCCGACGTGCTCGACGAGACATTCGAGAGCGACCTCGTCAAGGGCGCCTTCGCCTTCGACAGCGTGCTCGGTGCCCGCCTCGGCCCGCGTTCGCCCAACAGCATGCTCACGCTGCTCTACCGTCTCGCCGGCGAAACCGCGGGCGTGCGCGGCGCGCTCGGGCATCCGGAGGGTGGCATGGGCGCGGTCACCCGGGCGCTGGCCGAATCCGCGTCGGCGGCCGAGCTGCGCACCGGCGCGCCGGTGGCCCGCATCGTCGTCGAGGGCGACCGCGCGGCGGGTGTCGAGCTCGCCTCGGGCGAGCGTATTGCGGCGCGTTGCGTCGTCTCCAACGCCGACCCGCGCAGCACCTTCCTCACGCTGCTCGGGCCCGGGCATCTCGACACCGGCTTCGTGCGCCGGGTCGGCAACATCCGCATGAAAGGCGTCGCGGCGAAGCTCAACCTGGCGCTCGACGCGCTGCCTGAATTCACCGGCCTGGCGCCCGCCGACCTCGGCGCGCGGCTGCTCATCGCGCCCGGCGTCGACTACGTCGAGACGGCGTTCAACGCCTGCAAGTACCGCGAGTTCTCGCCCGACCCGGCGATCGAGATCACCATCCCCTCTGTCCACGACCCGAGCCTCGCGCCCCAAGGCAAGCACGTGCTGTCGGCGGTGGTGCAGTACGCGCCCTACGATCTCGACGGGGGCTGGGACAAGCGCCGCGACGAGTTCGCCGATCGCGTCATCGCGGTGATGGGCGAATACGCCCCGGGCCTCGCCGATCGCGTGGTCGCGCGCGAGGTGATCACGCCGCTCGACCTCGAGCGCGACTTCCGCATGAGCGGCGGCCACTGGCATCACGGCGAGCTGGCGCCGGATCAGATGTTCATGCTCAGGCCGGTGCCCGGGTACGCTCAATACGCGACGCCGCTGCCGGGGCTCTATCTCTGCGGCGCCGGCGCGCACCCCGGCGGCGGGGTGATGGGCGCCGCCGGGATGAACGCGGCGCGGCGGGTAATCGCCGCGGAGGGCAGGGCATGACCGCCTCGGCTTACGCCAACTTGGCACTACCGACGCCGTTCCACTCGCGCATCGCGCCGCTGTGCCACAGCAACGCGTGGAGCCGTTGGGCGGGATTCGCGACCGTCGGCCACTTCACCTCGGTCGAGGACGAGTACTTCGCGGTGCGCAACGCGGCGACGCTGTTCGACATCTCGCCGATGATCAAGTACCGCATCGCCGGCGCCGACGCCGCGCGCTACATGAACCGGCTGCTCACCCGCGACATCGACAAGGTGGGCCTCGGCCACGTCGCCTATGCGGTGTGGTGCAACGACGACGGCAAGGTGCTCGACGACGGCACCGTCTTCCGCTTCGACGACGGCGCGTTCCAGATCAATTCCCAGGAGCGCCACCTGTGCTGGCTGCGCGATTCGGCGTTCGGCTTCGACGTGGAGATCGACGACGTGAGCGACGTCGTCGCCGGCCTCGCGCTCCAGGGGCCGACCTCCTGCGCGGTTCTCAAGGCCGCAGGAATCGGCGGCGTCGAGACGCTCAGGCCCTACCGCTTCACGCGCTACGAGCTCGACGGCCTGGCGCTCATGGTCTCGCGCACCGGCTTCACCGGCGACCTCGGCTACGAGCTATGGGTCGACCCCGGCGGCGCCGAGGCGCTGTGGGACCGGCTCATGGAGGCCGGCGAGGCGAACGGGCTCAGGCCCATCGGCTCGGGCGCGCTCGACATCGCGCGCATCGAGGCCGGCTTCATCCAGGCCAACACCGATTTCGTCGCCGCCGACGCGGCGCTCAGGCCGAGCCGCTGTCGCTCGCCGTTCGAGCTCGGCCTCGATTGGCTGGTCGACTTCGACAAGGGCCACTTCAACGGCCGCCGCGCGCTCTTGCGCGAGAAGGAGGAAGGCTCGCGCTACCGCGTCGTCGGTCTCGACGTCGAGGGCAGCAAGCCGGCGGCGCAGGCCTTGATCTACCACGGGCGAAGGGGGCGCGAGGTCGGCGCCGTGACCTCGGCGGTGTGGTCGCCGACGTGCAAGCGCAACCTCGCCATCGCCACCCTCAAGGCGGACTACGCCGAGGACGACGGGCGGCTGTGGGCCGACGTCTACGTCAACAAGGAGCTCAAGTGGGAGCGCATCAGGGCGCGCTGCCGCGTCGTCGAGCGCCGGTTCTTCAACCCGCGGCGACGCTGGGCGACGCCCGCCGGCGACAGGTGAGCCGCGGGCGCCGATGAGCCAGGGGTCCGGGTTCCAGGTCGTTCGCGGCGGCCGCCTCCTCGATGCGGCGCGGCACGGCGCCGCGCCCGCCGACATCCTGATCGCGGGCGACACGATCCGCGAGGTCGGCGCCCCCGGCATGGACGCGCCGGCCGGGGCGCGGGCGATCGACGCGAGCGACCGGCTGCTCATGCCCGGCCTCGTCAACGCCCATACCCACGGCCACGGGGCGCTCGCCAAGGGCATGGGCGACCGCTGGTCGCTCGAGCTGCTGCTCAACGCCGGCCCGTGGCTGAGCGGCAGCCGCACGCTCGACGACAAGCACCTCGCCGCGCTGCTCAACGCCGCCGAGATGGTGCGCAAGGGCTGCACCGCGGCCTACGACCTCTACTTCGAGGTGCCGCTGCCGACGACCGAGGGCATCGCCGCGGTCGCCCGCGGCTATGCGGACGTCGGCGTGCGCGCGGTGATCGCGCCGATGATGGCCGACCGCCTGTTCTACGACGCGGTGCCGGGCTTGAGCGACGCCCTCCCCGCGCCGCTGCGCACCCGCCTCGAGCGCGTCCGCGCGGCGCCTTACGAGGAAAGCGTCGCCGTCTCGCGGGAGATCCTGCACGGCTGGCAGTTCGACCGCGCGCAGGCGAGGCCGGCGCTGGCGCCGACGATCCCGCTCCACTGTTCCGACGACTTCATCGTCGCCTGCCGCGACCTGGCGCGCGAATACGAGGTCGGCGTTCACATGCACCTCGCCGAATCGAAGGTGCAGGCGGTATCGGGCATCGAGCGCTACGGCAGGACTCTTGCCGCGCACATCGACGGCCTCGGCGTGCTCGGGCCCGGCTTCACCGGCGCCCACTGCGTATGGCTCGACGACGACGACATCGCGCGGCTGGCCGATAACGGCGCCTCGGTCGCCCACAACCCGGGCAGCAACATGCGCCTCGGCTCAGGCATAGCGCCGGTGCGCGCCATGCTCGCGCGCGGGCTCAACGTCGGCATCGGCACCGACGGCTCGAACTGCTCCGACAACCAGAACATGTTCGAGGCCATGCGCTTCGCCTCCTTCGCCTCGCGCGTCCAATCGCCCGAGTGCGAAACCTGGCTGGCGACCGACGAGGTGCTGCGGCTGGCCACCGAGGGCAGCGCCCGCGCGCTCGGCTTCGGCGACGCGATCGGCCGCATCGCGCCCGGCTACAAGGCCGACATCGTGTTCCTCGACCTCGCCAACGTGAACTACCTGCCGCTCAACGACGCCGTCAACCAGGTCGTCCACTGCGAGGACTCGAGCGCCGTCGAGCGTGTCATGATCGGCGGCCGCATGGTGCTCGAAGGCGGCCGCCTGACGACGATCGACGAGGCCAGGCTGCGCCGCGACGTCGAAGCCGCGGTCGAACGCCTTGAGGCGGCGGGCGCCGGGGCGCGCGACCTCGCGCTCGCCCTCGAGGACGCGGTGGGGCGCTACTGCGTCGGCCTCGCCAGGCGGCCGTACCACATCCACCGCACGGTCGTGCAGGCCGAAGGCGGCGACGTCCACTCTTAAGCGCCGTCACGACCGCCTGCGCCCGCCCCCTCATTCGGCGGGCGGCACGTTTAAGCCCGCCTTGCGCAAGCCATCCATCAGGGATTCGACCAGTTCATCCGGCATCCGGCGCCTGACGAACCAACCGCGCGGATCGTCGGCGAACCCGGGCCGGATGGCCAGAAGGTGATCGACGATCGCTTTTGATTTCTCGGTTTCGCCGAGCTGGCCGTACACCGCCGCCAAACCCGTCTGCACCCCTTCATTGTTCGGCAAGTTTATCTCGAGTACCACGACCAACGCTTCACGGTATTCGCTCTTGCGGTAATGATCGAGAAAGAACGAGAAGGGGAGCCAACTCTTGTGAAACGGGTTGAGCTTCATGGACTTCTCGACAAGCGCCTTGCCCCGTTCCCATTCACCCGAATAGGCGATCCAGGTGCCAAGGTCGGCG